>JAEWFK010000066.1 GCA_023388835.1 Pseudomonadota bacterium
GCAATAGGGCTTCGTCGTGTTTCCATAACTTCCTCTCTACTTTAGTCGCGCAACCCGCAAGCCACGGGCTGCTGCGATGGATCGTCGCGGGGGGCTGTTACAAACCCGTCCCTGCTTCGATTCTATAGAGGCGGCTGGCGTCGGACGCCGCGCTATGTAAGCTGACTTTACAGCGCTCGCGATCCGTAGCCCGGCGATACATCCAGGGCCTTGCACTGAGCCTTTGTTACGGCTCGATGCGGGAAAACCACAGCTAACACCCGGCCTTTGCCCCAATCTGGGCGCCAAGAAGCGCCTTCCGGCCCCGCGCCGGAACACCATGGCGCCTAGTGCACCGAAACGGTGCAGACAGGGTGAGGATGCCCGCGCCTCGGCGCCCAAAAAACTGGCATGGATCCTGCGTTGACTCATGCGAGAGCAACCCGCCAGGAGAATTCCATGAAGCTGATCACTGCGGTCATCAAGCCGTTCAAGCTCGACGAAGTCCGCGCAGCCCTTTCGGATATCGGCATACAGGGCATGACTGTCACGGAAGTTCGGGGTTTCGGGCGGCAGAAAGGCCACACCGAGCTCTACCGCGGTGCAGAGTACACCGTCGACTTCCTGCCCAAGCTCAGGATCGAGCTGGCGGTGCCCGACAGTTTGGTGGAGCAGGCGCTGGACGCGCTGTGCGCTGCCGCGCACACCGGAAAGATCGGTGATGGAAAGATCTTCGTCGCCCCTCTAGATCAGGCCGTGCGCATTCGCACGGGTGAACACGGCGAAAGCGCCCTTTAACCCCACACTGGAGACCAAGAATGGATAAAGCCGACCTTGCCTGGGTGAGCGTGTCCACCCTGCTTGTCCTGATGATGGTAGTGCCCGGCCTGGCGCTGTTTTATGGCGGGCTCGTACGTGCCAAGAATGTGCTGTCGATGCTGCTGCAGGTCCTGTGCACATTTACTCTTGCCATCGTACTGTGGTTCGTCTATGGCTACACGCTCGCGTTCACGGAAGGAAACGCCTTGTTCGGCGGCTTCGGGCGCCTGCTCTTCTCCGGCATGTACGACCTGGCATCAGGCCACTACGCCATGTCAGGCAGCATACCGGAACTGAGCTTCGCCACCTTCCAGGCCACATTCGCGGGGATCACTTGCGCCCTGGTGGTCGGCGGCTTTGCCGAGCGCATGCGTTTCTCGGCCGTCATGCTGTTTACCGCCATCTGGATGACACTGGCCTACATACCGGTTGCACATATGGTCTGGGCCCCCGGCGGCTGGCTGTTCGAACGCGGCGCGCTGGACTTCGCCGGCGGAACGGTCGTGCATATCAATGCCGGCGTCGCCGGTCTGGTAGGAGCGTGGACTGTGGGTCAGCGTCTGGGCTACGGGCGCGAATCCATGCAGCCGCACAATCTTCCCATGGCCATGATAGGCGCCGCCCTGCTCTGGGTGGGCTGGTTCGGCTTCAATGCCGGGTCCGCGTTGGGCGTTTCGTCGGTCATGGCGCTGGCCTTCTTCAACACGCTGCTGGCAACATCCGGCGCCGTGCTGTCATGGCTGATGATGGAATGGAGGCTCAAAGGGCGGCCGTCATTGCTGGGTGCGATCTCGGGCGCCGTTGCGGGCCTGGTAGGTGTGACTCCTGCAGCCGGTCTGGTAGGCCCGGGGGGCGCGCTCTTCATTGGAATCGTAGCGGGCGCTGTCTGTGTCTGGGGCGTGAGCGGGCTGAAGCGACGCCTCAAAGCGGACGACAGCCTGGATGTGTTCGGGATTCACGGTGTGGGCGGCATCGTGGGGGCCTTGCTCACAGGGGTGTTCAACGCCCAGGCTTTCGGCGGCCCCGGCCCGGTTTCCTTGTCAGGCTTGCCCTACCAACTCTGGATACAGCTGGAGGGCGTCATCATCACTATTGCATGGTCCGGCCTGGTCGCCTGGTTCGCCTATTTCATGGCGGAAAAGCTATGCGGCCTGCGAGTAGCGCCCGAAGTCGAACGCGAGGGCCTGGACATCCACAGCCATGGAGAAACGGCCTATCACTACTGATACGCCTAGCGTTCTGCGTGTCAGGTGCAGAGGTCTTCGAGCTCGATGCGGGCGGCCCGATTCAGGGCCCCCGCTACTTTCGCCCGAAGGGCATTGGAATGGGCCTGGCGAATTTCCTTCTTCACATCGAGCAGTTGCTGTGGATGCATGGAAAATTCCTTGAGGCCCAGCCCGAGCAGCATGCGCGTCACACGCGGATCACCGGCCATTTCTCCGCACACGGCCACGGGCTTGCCCGCGCGCTCACCGGCATTGATGGTATGCGCGATCAACCTCAACACGGCCGGGTGCATGGGATCATAGAGGGCGGAGACGTCCGCATCTCCGCGATCGATCGCCAAGGTGTACTGGATCAGGTCGTTGGTGCCGATGGAAAGGAAATCCAGCGACTCGATGAAGGGTTCGATGGCGATGGCCATGGCGGGAATCTCCACCATGGCTCCCACCGAAAAATTCCGCGAATATTCCGTACCGCGCGCGTCAAGTTCCCGGCAGGCCGCTTCGATCGCCTGGTAAGCTGCCCGAACCTCGTGCATATGCGAGATCATGGGAATGAGAATGCGCACATGGCCGTATACCGTCGCTCGCAGCAGAGCCCGCAGCTGCGTCGCGAAGAGTTCGGGGTTGGCCAGACAGTAGCGGATCGCCCGCAGACCCAGCGCCGGATTCGTTGCCACGGTGATGTCGCCGTCCAGCGTCTTATCGGAGCCAATATCCAGGGTCCGAATGGTGACCGGTCGGCCGGCCATGGTCTTCACCACGGAGACGTAAGCCTCGTACTGCTCTTCCTCTGACGGCAGATCCTGGCGTCCCATGAAAAGAAACTCGCTGCGGAACAAGCCGATTCCATCAGCTCCTGCGTCCATGGCCAACTGCGCTTCTTCGGGCAGCTCGATATTGGCCGCCAGACGAACGTGGATGCCATCCAGGGTCACAGCCGGTGCGTCCCGCAAGGACGCGAGTTCTTCACGCTCTCGCAGGTACGCGGCCTGCCGTTCGCGGTATTCCGCGAGCACGTTCGAGGAAGGGTTGACCAGCACGGCGCCCGTGAAGCCGTCGGCGACCAGCATATCGCCGTCCCGGACCAGAGTCCGTACATGGCCCAGCCCGACAACCGCCGGTACATTCATGCTGCGCGCAACGATGGCCGTGTGTGAGGTAGGCCCGCCAAGATCCGTGAGGAAGGCGGCGAAGCGACCTCCCTTGAGCCGCAGCATGTCGGCGGGGGAAATATCGCGGGCCACGACAATCAGGGGATCGTCTGATTCGCTGACCGTTTCCAGGTTGGTTAGAAGCTGGGTGGTCCCGGACAGGACCCGCAATACGCGCTCAATGACCTGGCGGATGTCGGCACTGCGCTCGCGCAGGTATTCGTCCTCCATGGCGGCGAACTGTTCGACCAGGATTTGACCTTGAGTCGTAAGCGCCCACTCCGCGTTGTAGTGGCGCTCGCGAATGAAGTCGCACGCTTGGCGAGCGAGCAAGGGGTCGTCGAGCAGCAGCCGGTGGACCTCGAGCAGCGGTCCGACTTCACGCGGAGCATCGGCCGGCAGCGTGTCGACCATGAGCTGCAGATCTCGGCCCGCCTGCCCCACCGCACGGACCAGGCGTTCGCATTCGGCTTCCGTGTCCTCGTGGAGAATGCGATAGTGAGCGACTTCCAGGGACGCCGCGCTCATGATGGCGGCACGCCCGATCGCATAACCTTTGACGACGCCCTGCCCCTGCATGCAGACCATCGAACAATATCCACGGGGGCGCGCGCTCACTCCTGCTCCCCGAACTTGTTTTGGAAAATATGCCGGATTGCTTCCAGCGCGGCGTCGGCGTCTTCGCCTTCGGCATCGACAGTCACCGTCACACCCAAGCCTGCCGCCAACATCATGACGCCCATGATGCTTTTTGCATTGACTCGCTGGGAGCCGCGTGCAATGTACACCTCTGACTGGAAACGCCCGGCAGTTTGTGTGAGCTTGGCGGCTGCGCGCGCATGCAGGC
>JAEWFK010000090.1 GCA_023388835.1 Pseudomonadota bacterium
CCCTGCATCACCGGGCGCCGGCTGCCCTTTTCCGCGCAGCCGCTGCGGCGGGCGTACCCCGGGTCGTGCAGATCTCCGCCCTCGGTGCTGACGAGGCAGCCGGCACACCCTACCATCGCAGCAAGAAGGCTGCGGATGACGTCCTGCGCACGCTCCCGCTGGAAGGCATCATCGTCCAGCCCTCGCTGGTTTTCGGCCCCGGCGGCGCAAGCGCGGCCATGTTCACCATGCAAGCCAGCCAGCCGTTGATCCCCTTGCCGGGAAACGGCACGCAAGTCGTACAACCGATTCATATCGATGACCTGGTGGAACTGGTGATGCTGCTCGCGACGCGACCGGAGGTCGCCCGTGGCTACGCGGGGAAACGGTTAGCGGCAGTCGGGCCGGCGCCCGTTACGCTGCGTGAATTCTACGCACGCTTGCGCCAGGCGATGGGCATCCGCGCGCCTGCGCGCTACCTCACTGTACCGATGGGGATCATGCGGCTCATGGCGAAGGCGGGAAAATGGATTCCTGGCAGCCCGCTGGACCCTGACACGCTTGCGATGCTGGAGCGCGGCAATGCGGCGCCCGTGTCGGATACACAGGCGATTCTTGGGCGCGCCCCGCGTGGGGTCGACGACTTCGTGCAGCCCGGCTTTCGTGCTGACGTGGCGCTGGCGGCGCGCCTGCGATGGCTCGCGCCGCTTCTGCGTCTCAGTGTGGCAGTGGTCTGGCTTGTTGCGGGGGTGGTGTCGCTGGGGCTGTACCCCATACAGGACAGCCTGGCCCTGCTCGCCGCGGCCGGCGTGCCTGCAGTGCTCGCGCCGGCTGCGCTCTATGCTGCGGCCGCCCTGGATCTCGCTCTTGGATTACTGGTACTGTCGCCCTGGCGTGGCCGCTGGCTATGGCTTTTGCAGGCCGCGGTCGTGCTCGGATATACGATCATCCTGACCGTGAAGCTTCCGGAATTCTGGCTGCACCCTTTTGGCCCGCTGGCGAAGAACCTGCCTTTTCTCGCGGTGCTGTGGCTGCTTTATGAGATCGACCGAAAGCCATGATCTACCTTCTCGTCAAATGGCTGCACATTGTGTTTTCGACGCTGATTTTCGGCACCGGCATCGGCAGCGCCTTCTATCTGCTGGTCGCCAGCCTCCGGCGGGACGTCACGGTGGTCGCTGGCGTGGCGCGAATAGTGGTATGGGCTGATTGGCTCTTCACCGCCACCACGGCGGTGCTGCAGCCGCTTACGGGACTGTGGCTGGTTCATATCGCGGGTTTTCCGCTGGATACGCCGTGGATACTGTGGTCCCTCGTGTTGTATGTCGTTGCCATTGCATGCTGGCTTCCTGTCGTCCGTCTGCAGATACGCATGCGCGATCTCGCTTGCGCGGCGGCGGAAGCGAAGGCGGAGCTGCCGCCGGCGTACTGGCGTCATTTCCGCCAGTGGGTCGCCTTGGGCGTGCCGGCATTCTTTGCCTTCATGGCAATTTTCTATCTCATGGTTGTGAAACCGGTGCAGGTGTTTTGAGATGAGACTCTTTTTCGCTTATTGGCCGTCAACCCAAAAGGCGGAGGAAATCGCCGCCTGGGTGCGGCAGGCCCATGCGGTGTGCGGCGGGCGCATGATGCGCACGGACACCCTGCACATGACGCTGGCCTTTCTGGGCAGCGCCGAAGAGGGCAAGGCGCGCGAACTCGCGCAGGCCTGCAGTGGGTGGCGCCTGCCGACGGGCTCCATGCTGCTGCAGGAACCGGGACGATTCCGCAAGGCGAAAGTGGTCTGGCTAGGGCCTTCCGGCGCCGATCCATCCGGGCTCTCATGGCTCTACGAAGCGAACGAGTGGTTATGGTCAGCGCTTGCCGGCTTCGGTTGGCAGTCCGAGGACACCCCCTTCCGCCCCCATGTGTCCTTGCTGCGCAATGCGGGGCAGTGCGAGCTGGACGCCGTACATGGGCCGGCCATTCACTGGAGCCCCGACCGTTGTGTACTAGTGGCATCAGAGCCAAGCGCGACAGGCAGTCACTACACGGTGCTGGCCGACATTCCGCTGGCGCTTGGCGCCGAGACGTCAGCTGGCCGCGAACTGCGCCCGCGAGATTGAGGACCGGCCGGCGGTCGTGCGCGGTTCATGAGGCTGCGGTTGCAGCCGTTCGTTCTCCACCGGCAGCCGGAACGCACCGACCGCGCCGACCAGCATGGAAGCCTGATCGCGCAGCGAGTGCGCAGCGGCTTCGGCTTCCTGCACCAACGCCGCGTTCTGCTGCGTGGCACCGTCCATCCGGCCGACGGCGATATTGATCTGTGCGATCCCCGCGCTTTGCTCACTACTGGCAATGGCAATCTCGTTCATGATGCGTCCGACCTGCCCGATGCTTTCCAGGACTTCCCGCATCGTCGAGCCTGCTGCATCACCCAGGCGGCTGCCAGAATCGACCTCTGCGGATGCCTGGTCGACGAGCCCGCGTATCTCCTGTGCGGAGGACGCGCAGCGTTGCGCCAGGCTGCGCACTTCCGATGCCACGACAGCGAAGCCCTTGCCTGCTTCGCCCGCCCGAGCAGCCTCGACGGCGGCGTTCAGGGCGAGGATATTGGTCTGGAAAGCGATGCCGTCGATGATGCCGACGATGTCCGCAATGCGTGCAGATGTACTGCGGATGGCGGTCATCGTCTCGACGAATTGCAGGACCGTCTCTCCGCTACGCCGGGCCACTTCCGTGGCGTTGCGCGTCAGTTCATTGGCGGCGCGGGCGTTCTCCGAATTTTGCGTGACCGTGCTGGTGAGCTGCTCCATCGAGGCCGCGGTCTCCTCCAGAGAAGCGGCCTGGGCGATTGTGCGTTCCGACAGATCGTGATTGCCGGCTGCGATCTGGCTCGCAGCGGTGGCGATACTGTCGGTCGCGCCCCGCACCTGCGACACAATGCCAATGAGGCTGCCGTTCATTTCACCCAATGCGCCGAGCAATTGCTGGACTTCATCTGTGCCCTGCGCCTGGACGACGGTGGTGAGGTCGCCGTTGGCGACGGTACGCGCAGTGTGGAGAGATGCGTTCAGCGATGCCAGGATATGGCGGGTGATCAGGATCGCCAGCCACAACGCCGTCAGCGCGATCAGTGACAGGCTCGCGACGAGCCCGAACAAGTGCCGAGCGGCCTGCGTTGCGCGGGTGTCCAGCAAGGCGCCGAGAGTCAAGGTTGCTTGCGAGGCCAGCTTGAACTGCGCATCGATGGTCTGCGTCATGGTACCCAAATACTCGGCGGGGGAGCGTGTCAGCGCGCCCGCCGCGATGATTTCGCGATGCACCCGTGCGAGCGACTGCCTCGCGGTGTCCATCGCCTGCCGCGCGGATGCTGCCAGGGCGGTGTCGATCTGTTCGCTGTTGCGTCCTGCCGTCGCGAGTTCGGTCTCCCAGGCCTGCAGCTTGTCGGCCGCCAGGGCAGTCAATGCCGCCATGCGCATCCGTTCGGCATCCGAGGCAACTCCCCTCGCCAACAGGCCGGCTCCCGTGGCGCGGGTTTGGCCGAGCAGTTCGGTCAGCTTCGGCAGGCTGCCGAAGAGCCCGCGAATGAGGGGATAAGTGTCCGGCTCTGAATCCAGGTTCAGACCCGTGACGGATACCATCTCGTCCAGCAAGTCGAGCTGGCGCGCGATCAAGGCTGAATAGGCGCTGACGCTTTCATCAGATCCCACGTGCCGGGCACGGACACGGGTCGCCAGATCGTCGATTTCGCGGCGCAGGCGACTGAGTTCTTCATAGGCATCAGTACCCATGTCTCCGGTCAGTATGCCTGCGCGCGCCTCATCATTGGCGGCATGCATGGCTTCCAGACTTTGGCTCAATTCTGGCGTCACCCCGTCGTCCCCGTTCAGGTAGGCGCTGGAAAGCCCGCGGATCCGCTGGCTCAGGCGAACCACTTCCAGGGTTTGCCGAACCGGGCCGAGGGCGTCGGCGGCGGCGCGGGCCTGCCGCATGGTGGCCGCCTTGTCCAGAGCAACCAGGGTGGTTGGAACGCAGATCACGATGAAGGCGAGCAAGCCGATGATGGCGTACTTCTGCCAGAGCTTGAGGCGATTGAGCAGGCGGTACATGGCGTGCGGGTTCCGGTGTGAAGTTGAGACATTCCTCTTCAGCAGTATAGGGATAACCCTTGGTTGTCGGAATCGTGCCGCAGCCGCGCCCTTGATGCGTATTAAGGGGCTGAAAAATAAAGAAAGGCCCGTTGTGCCGGAGCGACAGGGCGTCAGTCCTTCATCGCCCCGCTGCGCAGGGCGGTATCACCGGGCGGTCAGCTGCCCACAATTTCCTTGTCGTCCTTCCAGATGACGACCGTCGCCGGGCGCGGCCGTGTTGCCTTGTCTCCGTCGGGCCAGGACGACACCGACAGCGGGTGGTTCTGTGCGTCGTCCAGCGCAGGCCCTTCGCCAGGGTGCTGGATGTTCACGAACATGTAATGCTGGTCCGGTGTCCAGGTGATGCCGGTGACTTCGCACCCTTTCGGGCCGGTCAGGAATCGGCGCAGCTCTCCCGTCCTGGGGTCGGCCACCAGCATCTGGTTGTTGCCCTGGCCCTCATAGGCGCCCTTGTTGCCGTAGTTCCCGTCAGTCTGGATCCACAGGCGCCCCTGGCGGTCGAAGGCCAGCCCATCCGGGCTATTGAAGTGACTTTCGCGCGTGATGTTCGCCGAGCCGCGCTGCGGGTCGCCGTCAGCGTGAATGGCTGGATTCCCGGCCAGCAGGAAGATGTCCCATTCAAAGGCTTCGGCCGCCGCGTCACCCTTTGCTTCACGCCATCTGACGATGTGGCCGTATCGATTCTCGGGGCGCGGATTGGCGGCGTCGGGGCCCGGATGGTCAGGCCCTTCCGGCCAACGCGGCTTTCCGCTTCCCCGATGGCTGTTGTTCGTGAGCGTGACGTAGGCCTCGCCGGTGGCGGGATGCACCGCTACCCATTCCGGCCGATCCATGGGCGTGGCGCCGACGGCGTCCGCTGCCTGACGGGTCTGGATGAGCAGACGCCCCATGTCGGCGTTGAACAAATCGCCCAGGCGCTTTCCATCGTGGGTCGGCGTGTCGAGGCGCAGCGGAATCCACACACCCTTGCCGGCCCCCACGTTCTCTGCGCCTTCCGCGTGGAAGCGGGCGACGTAGAGTGTGCCTGTATGCAGCAACAGCCGGTTCATCCTGTCGTTGCCTGCCTGATATCGGCCGTCGGAAACGAACTTGTATAGGTATTCGCTGCGCTGGTCGTCTCCCATATAAACCACCACGCGGCGGTCTTCGGCGAGCGTCATCGCGGCGTTCTCATGCTTGAAGCGACCCAGTGCGGTGAGCTTCCTGGGAGCGGAATGCGGGTCGAAGGGGTCGACCTCCACGATCCAGCCGTGGCGGTTGTATTCGTTGGGTTCCTGCGTCCAGTCGAAGCGGGCATCATGCGTGTCCCAGCGGTAATCCGCGTCGGCTGTCTTGTCGCCGCCTTTGTATCGCAGCATGTGCGTGCGATAGTCCGTATCCGGGTAATCGGCTTGTGCCTCTGCGCGGTTTCCAATCCCGAAGTAGTCCGTGAAGTTCTCCTCACAGGTGAGATAGGTATTCCACAATGTATAGCCGTTGCCGCAGTTGCCAAAGGTTCCCGACACATGCTTGCCGCTCGGGTCAGCCTTGGTGCGGACCATGGGGTGCCCCGCGGAGGGGCCGACGAGTTGCATGGGCGTGTTGGCGTTGATGCTTCGATTGAACGGGGAATCCAGCATGGTCTGCCACTTTCCGTCCACGAGCTTGACGTGAACCACGGATGCGCCCTGTGCGTGCTGCGACTTACGGATCCAGTCCAGCGTCCATCTTTCGCCGGCGGGCTGCACACCCTTGGGGAAGAAGTAATTGGGCGTCACGTATTCATGGTTGGTGACGAGCAGGCCTTCCACACTGCTGCCATCGGTGCTGTGCGTGGTGTCGATGGGGAAGAAGTGAATGCCGTCGTGGTTGTAGCCGATCTGCTTTGCCTGCGCGTCGCTGTTGTCGTGGGCCGTTCCGGTGAACGCTGGGGTATCGGTGAACAGGGGATCTCCCCAACGATTAATGACCGTCCAGGAATAGCCTTCCGGCACAGTGATCGTATCTGCGGTGCTCACGGGCACCGGCGTGAAACCCGGTGTTGCCGGCGCCGTGCTCACCGCTGCCTTGGCCTTGCCTCCGGTAGGGATGCTGCCCTGAGCAAAACTGCGGGTCGCGCCAAGGAAAACCGCCGCACCGGCGCCGAGCGTCCCCTTCAGAAAGCGCCGACGAGCGCCGGCACGGGAGGCGATCTGCTCCAGCGGCTCAGCGCTGGAAGGATTGGCGGGGATATCATCACGGTCGAAGTCGTTCATTGCAGGCCTGGAAAGGGTGTCCGGCGAGGACGGAGAGACGCCGGGGCCTATCTTGCATCGGCCGTGTGAAGGGAATATGACTGCAAACCGCGTAGAAGCCTCGCCCGTTCGCGAGGCTCATCGGATCACGCCCCGCGCATCACCCGGCCGCTGAGCTTATGGCCAGGGTCGGTGTAGCCGTGGGTGGAGGCATAGCCCGGTGCGACGAGCCTGTCGATAAAGGCGTCGTCTTCGGCATCCAGTTTGATGCTGAGCGCCTTCAGGTAGCTGCGCCATTGGTCGAAGGTGCGCGGGCCCGCGATCGCCGATGTCACCAGGGCGTTGTGTATGACCCAGGCCGTGGCGAAATCGGCGGTGGAATAGCCGCGGGCCTCGGCGCGCTCACGGACCGCGTTGGCGACGACCAGTGATTCTTCCCGCCATTCCGTAGCCAGGATGCGCGAATCGCCGCGTGCCACGCGGGAGTCCGCCGGAACGTCGTCCATACTGCGGTATTTGCCAGTAAGGACACCGCGTGCGAGCGGGCTGTAGCTGATGACACCCATGCCGTATTCGCGCGCGGCCGGCAACTGTTCCTGTTCGGTCACGCGGTTCACCAGGCTGTAGACCGGCTGGATGACGGCGGGCGAGGCCACCCCCAGCTGCTGCGACATGCGCACGGCTTCTGCAATTCGCCACCCGCGGAAGTTGGACAGTCCGTAATACCGGATCTTGCCTTGCTGCATCAGGTCGCCGAGGGCACGGATGGGCTCTTCGAGCGATTGCTCGGGAAAGTCGCGATGCAGATAAACGATGTCGAGATAGTCGGTCTCGAGCCGGCGCAGGCTGCCTTCAACGCCTTCGATGATCCACTTCCTGGAAAAACCGCTGCTGTTGGGACCGTCGCCCATCTTGTTGGCGACCTTGCTGGCCAGCACCCAGCGAGAGCGCTCACCGGCCAATCCCTTGGCCACCACACGCTCAGTTTCGCCCATGTTGTAGACGTCGGCCGTGTCGATCGAATTGATGCCTGTGTCGCGAGCGTCGTGAATGATTCGGACCGACTCGGCGGTATCGGTGGCTCCGCCGAACATCATCGTGCCCAGGGTGAGCGGGGAAATTCGAAGAGGGCTGCGGCCGAGCGCGCGGTATTCCATGTGTTGTCTCCTGGCGGTTTTTTGGAAGCAATTGAGCATAGCACCGGAGGCGGCCGTCGTTACGCTGAAGTCGCCAGCGGTATCGTGACCGGACCATCGTTGATCAAGCGCACCTGCATGTTTGCGCCGAATTCGCCACAGGCAACGACCGGGTGCAGCGTGCGTGCATGTGCCAGGAAGTGTTCGTACAGAATTCTGCCTTGCTCGGGCGCTGCGGCCCGCGTGAAGCTGGGGCGATTACCCTTGCGTGTGTCTGCCGCGAGGGTGAACTGGCTGACGATCAGCAGGCCGCCGCCGATGTCCTGAACGGTCCGGTTCATGCGGCCTTCTTCATCGGCAAAAATGCGCAGCTTGAGGATCTTGGCGAGCAGCGCGTCAGCGTGGATTTCCGTGTCGCCCTGTTCCGCACATACCAGTACGAGCAGCCCTGCACCGATTTCGCCGATGGCGCGTCCGTCGACGAATACGGCAGCCTCGGCAACCCTTTGCACAACACTCAACATTCGTTCTTCTCCATTCATATTCCACGGTGCGCTGATTCCAGCATGGGTGTCGGCGCGGGCGTCGACGTCGGGGTGGCCGTAACCGGTGCGTCCCCGCGATAATCATTGACACCGCGAAGTTTCAAGTGCATCGTTCTAGATCGGCATCGCGAACCTCGGATGGTTCGCATTCATACTATGTCATGAAAATATTGGGTTTCCAGCTCCTGATCGGCGACTATCTGGCACGAAGCGTGCGGGGATTGTCTTGCGCGCCTCCGGTGTGAACTGAATCACTGCATACGCACGCATTTCATTCACCATTCGCATCAGGAGCCAGGAAAATGGCCGACCTCTTCGACAATCCCATGGGCCTCATGGGATTCGAATTCATTGAATTCGCCTCGCCCGCACCCAACATCATCGAGCCCATTCTGGAAAGCATGGGATTCACCAAGGTGGCCTATCATCGTTCCAAGGCTGTATCGCTGTTCCGTCAAGGCGACATCAACGCCATTGTCAACAATGAACCGCGCAGCCCGGCGTCGTACTTCGCCGCCGAACATGGCGCGTCGGTATGCGGCTTCGCGTTCCGTGTAAAGAACGCGCAGAAGGCATATGCCCGCGCGCTGGATTTGGGCGCCCAGCCCCTGGAGATCCCCACCGGGTTCATGGAGCTTCGTTTGCCAGCCATCAAGGGCATCGGAGGTGCTCCGCTGTATCTCATCGACCGCTACGAAGAGGGTTCCTCGATCTATGACATCGATTTCGAGTTCATCGAAGGCGTTGAGCATAAGCCGGCAGGCGCCGGCCTGAAGTGCATCGATCATCTGACGCACAACGTGTATCGCGGGCGCATGGCTTACTGGGCCGATTTCTACGAGAAGCTGTTCAATTTCCGCGAGCTGCGCTACTTCGACATCAAGGGCGAATACACCGGCCTGACGTCCAAGGCCATGACGGCCCCCGACGGCCTGATTCGCATTCCGCTCAACGAGGAATCGTCCAAGGGCTCAGGACAGATCGAGGAGTTCCTGATGCAGTTCAACGGGGAAGGTGTGCAGCACGTGGCTTTCCTTACTGACGATCTGATCCAGACATGGGACACGCTGAAATCGATGGGCACCCGCTTCATGACAGCGCCGCCTGCCACCTACTACGAGATGCTCGAAGGACGGCTCCCCGACCATGGCGAGCCCACCGAAGCACTGCAGTCTCGTGGAATCTTGCTCGATGGGGCCTCGGAAGGCGGCGAACGGCGCCTGCTGCTGCAGATCTTCTCCGAGACGCTGCTGGGGCCCGTGTTTTTTGAGTTCATACAACGCAAGGGCGACAGCGGTTTCGGTGAAGGCAACTTCAAGGCGCTGTTTGAGTCGATTGAACGCGACCAGGTCCGCCGAGGCGTTTTGGCAACAGACCAGTAATAGATGGCGGTGACGGTCTGATCCCCGGATGCCACTAAAAGGGCGGATTCCTCGGAAACTGAGGGGTCCGCCCCTTATCCATCAAATATATTGATGGAACCAATCTTTTTCAATCTCGCATATTGTTCGAAAATGACGACACATCTGGATAGCTGAATTTTTTCAGCTGAGCCGATTCACACAGAAGCCCTACGGTGCTGTGTCGAAGGGCAAGTTCCAGAGCAACGCCAAGTCGTCATGAGTCGCCAATATTTCAGTGCCAGCAAGGAAGAAGGGGTCCTCCGCCTCTCCATCGTCATCACGTTGTTCGTGACGGTTCTCGGGGTTGGGTTCGGGCTTCTGGCCGCGTCGCTCACCATACTTTTCGATGCAGTCTACGAACTGATCGATGTCGTCATGACAGGCTTTGCCTTGCTGGTGGCGCGGCTCATTGCCGCGTCCACAGCGGGCGGGGCAGTCAATAAGCGGCTGTCCGAGCGTTTCTCGATGGGATTCTGGCATCTCGAGCCCATGGTGCTGGGCTTGAACGGCATGCTTCTCATGGGAGCCGCGTTCTACGGTCTGCTCAGTTCCATAGACAGTGTCATGCACGGTGGCCGGCAGATCGTCTTTGGCCACGCGCTGGTCTTTGCCGGCATTTCCCTGGTGGTCGAACTCGGCGCAGCGCTGTTCGTTACCTCGGCCAATCGCCACATCCGCTCCGATTTCCTGGCGCTCGACGCCAAGTCTTGGATGATGTCTGCCTGCATTACGGGCGGGTACCTGCTCGCCTTCGGCGGGGGCATTGCCGCTCAAGGCACATCGCTCGAATGGCTGGCTCCGTATATCGATCCGGTCGTCCTGGGCGTCGTTTGCGTGGCGGTGCTGCCCATGCCCATCGGGACCGTACGCCGCGCGATACAGGACATTCTTCTGGTCACGCCCACCGATCTCAAGGAGCATGTCGATGAAGTGGCGCGTGCGTCCGTCCAGCGCTATGGGTTCGCCTCGCATCGCGCTTCGGTGGCTCGCGTAGGCCGAGGGCGCCAGATCGAGCTCTATTTTCTTGTGTCACGAGACCGCCCAGCCAGAGCATTGGCCGAATGGGACAAAATCCGCGATGAAATCAGCGACGCCATCGGCGGCGATACGCCAGACCGCTGGCTGATGATCATGTTCACGACCGATCCTGAATGGGCGGCCTGACCTCTGGCGCGTCGGTTTTCAGTCTGTACCTTAAAGATTTCTCAGCAATTCCGTATAGCGTGCCTGCACCCATTGAACCGTGGGCGTGGGTTGCCAGCCTTGGCGCCACAACACGCGCACCGATAGTTGCGAAAGCGCCAGGGACGGGCAGTGCACCTGCTGCAAAGGCTTGTCGTACGCGTCGTCCGTGCCGACATTCACAGGCAGGATAGCCCAGCCCAGATCGTCGGCCACCATTTCGGCAATGCTGTAGAAGCTGTCTGAGCGCCATAATTTAGGGCTGTAGGTTGCTTCGTAGACGTCTTCCGCGTGCATCACCAGCTGCCGATATTTCACTAAGTCCTTGTGCTCCACGGTATTCAACCGTGCCAGGGGGTGATCGTTGGCGACGAAGACGCCCTGAGGAACCGCCCCGATATGGCGTTGCTCGAAGCGAGCCGGCAAGACGCCTCTGACGAAATGGAAGGCGATGTGCGCGCGCTCCTCTTCGATAAGTTCCACCACTTCGGTCGCGGTTCCGTTCAGGACGGTCAGCTCAAGGTCGGGAAACCGTTGCGATATCTCGCGCAACAAAGCGCTGATCGCGGCGTACGGCAACGCTTCGTCCAGCGCAAGAGCCAGCCGGGCTTCGTCGCCGGCGTTCAGCGAGCGCGCCCGATTGTCCAGTGCTTGAGCCTGGCGCAGCAATTCACGCGCTTCCAGCAAAAGCAGTTGACCGGCGTCAGTCAGCTGCGCGTTGCGGCGGGAACGGTCGAACAGCTCCAGGCCCAGGTCAGCTTCCAGCAGGCTGATGGCGGTGCTCACGGCAGATTGCGCCCTGCCCAGCCGGCGCGCCGCCGCACTGAAAGAGCCGCTGTCGGCTGTGGCCACGAACTGGCGAAGCTGGTCTAGTGTCCATTGCATTGTGGCATTCTACGCAGTGCAGGCTCAACCGGCCATGCCGCGGACATACATCGGCCTTTGGCATGTCGGTGCGTGCGAGGGCAACGTTTGCGGGAACAGGTCTTGCTGTGCGAGACCTCCGTATGGACCGCAGCTCGGGTCTCTTATTTCCGGGAGCCACGATGTCGAAAATCTATCCATCAGGCAGTGGCAGCTTCGTGAGCGTCAGAGGCCATCCGCTGCATCCCATGCTGGTCCCCTTTCCCATCGCGTTTCTCAATGGGGTCTTGGTGTC
>JAEWFK010000028.1 GCA_023388835.1 Pseudomonadota bacterium
TCTTCGGCGGATGGCCGGACCGGTTCCGACGAGACGGATTCCGGCTTCTTTCTTCTAAAAAAACTGAACATACGTTTTACACTAGACGGTCAAATTCGGTGAGCGACGCAACGGGCGGCGATGAAGAAGCACATGGTACGTATTGTAGGCGGTGATTACCGCCGCACCCCCATTCCAGTCGTAGACGCGAGCGGCCTGCGGCCCACGCCTGATCGCGTCCGTGAAACGCTATACAACTGGGTAAGCCATTTCTGGGGCGGTGTCTACGACGACAAACGCGTTCTTGACCTCTTTGCCGGCACCGGCGCCCTGGGGTTCGAAGCGGCATCGCGGGGCGCGGCACATGTACAGATGGTGGAGTCCAATCCCTCCGCCCTCGCTGCCTTGCGGGCACTGCGAAATAAATTGGGCGCGCTACAAGTGCGCGTGCATGCAGGAGACGCCTCCGTGGTGCTGGGCCGTCTCGATGACGCCCGCTTCGATCTGGTACTGGTTGATCCGCCTTTCGGGAAAGACTGGCTCGCCGCCTTGTGGGACTCGCTGCCCAATGTGCTTTCCGACGACGGACTGCTGTATATTGAGAGCGAATCCGCTTTCCAGCCGCCCCCGGCGTTCGAAGTTCTGCGCTCGTCCAAGGCGGGTAAGGTGCACTTTCAGCTCCTTCGATTTGCTGCGACGCAAAAAACCGACAATAATGGCAACATTCCCTTGAACGCCTGATCTTTGCGTTGCATCGTAAAGGCCTCCACCCGCCAAGAACGCATGATAACCGCCGTCTATCCCGGAACATTCGATCCCCTCACCCGCGGCCATGAAGATCTGGTCCGACGCGCAGCAGGACTCTTCGATCATGTCGTGGTCGGCGTGGCCCATAGCCCCAACAAGCGACCTTTCTTCACGGTCGACGAACGCGTGGAGATCGCGCGTGAAGTTCTGGGCCACTATCCCAATGTCGAAGTGAAGAGTTTCGGCGGGCTGCTGAAGGACTTCGTGCGCGAACAGCAAGGCCGCGTGATCGTACGCGGTCTGCGCGCAGTATCGGACTTCGAATATGAATTCCAGATGGCGGGGATGAACCGCCATCTGCTGCCTGAGGTCGAAACCCTGTTCATGACACCATCTGATCAGTATCAGTTCATCTCGGGCACCATCGTTCGCGAGATCGCCATTCTGGGCGGCGACGTAAGCAAGTTCGTGTTCCCTTCGGTGGAGCGCTGGCTGCAGTCGAAAGCGGGCGGTGTGCGCGAAGCCAGAGAAAAAGCGCAACAGGCAGGCGGCTGACTCAGCCGGGCGCTGGCGACCCATGGTCTGCGAATCGCAGTATATGGCTCAGCGTCGACAGGGTTGATCGGGCACCGAAAGTCTGGCCGCGCTACACTTGTAGGCCAGACCGGCATGCGCGGCATGCCTCCCGCAATTTTTCCTTGAGAGTCCCCCCACATGGCCTTGCGTATCACCGACGAGTGCATCAATTGCGACGTCTGCGAGCCGCAGTGCCCCAATACGGCCATCTCCATGGGGCCGGAGCACTACGATATCGACCCTTCCCGCTGCACAGAGTGCGTGGGCCATTTCGATGAGCCCCAATGCCAGGTGTTCTGCCCGGTGGAGTGCATAGAAGTCGACCCGCAACACGCCGAGAGCCAAGACGATCTGCTCGCAAAGTTCCACATGCTGGCGGTGTCCTAATCGACCCGGAACGCGCCCGCTTGAGCAGGGTCAGACCTGCGGGTCGCAGACCTTCACCAGGCGTGCTGGCCTTCCCAACACTTGAGACACCCACGCAGCCGCCCAGGCGCCTTCGTCCGCCACACAGACTGGCGCGCCATCCAGCAATAATGTTTCAAGCACGGAAGGGTCGTCTTCCTCGACTTCCAGCGGTATGTCCAGGCGCAGCATGCCCGTCGCACGCAAGACCAGATATCCGAATTTGATGTCGACGGATATGTCCGCCAAGGCGTCGTGGGCGGTATCGATGGGGCGCCTCGCGGCATCCACCACCCGCCATCGGCGATCGTAAGCCTGTGCCGAAGGGCGTGTCACGCCTTGTGCACCGGCCAGCGGAAAGTAAGTGGCCAGACGTGAGTCGTTCTGGGTATTCATTGTCCGAGCAATCCTTTCAGTGCGTCGCCAATGGCGCGCACGGGATCCTTGGGCGGGGACGCGACAGGGCCAGGCCCCGGCTCCGCCGGGGGCTCTTCCTGCCCGTCGTTCACGCCGGGCACCGCGCTTTCCAGCTGATTACCCAGCAGTTCAAGCAGGCCGCCCTTGACCACTTCTCGCACCGCCACGCCGGCGATGTCCTTCCATTGAACCTGGTACCCCGGTGCGCTGAACGGCCCCGACACGCGAACCGGCACGGTGACCCCACGTAACTCCATCAGGTCGCGCGTCTCGTTGGCACTTCCACGCACTCGGAGATTCACCAAGACATCCATCTGCTGATTGACCAGATCAATGGACGCCGGCTTGCCCTGGGAGACCCGCACGGCCGGGGATACCAGATTCAGCTTCTGGATGGTGCCCTGCCCTTTATTGAACTTGAGATCGGCTTCGAGAGCTGAAAAGGTGGTTTCCGTGCCAACATCCAGGCGTATCGGAGCCATGTCAGCTTCGCCCTTGGCGACGCTACGCACGAGCTGTTGAACTTGCCGCAGGGTCTGTGCGGCATCGATCCCACGGATGGCGCCATCGTTCACCCGCAGTTGCGCCGTACCGTTCAGCCCGGCGCGTATCGCGGGCATGGTCACCCCTTGACTGTCCAGCTTGGCCCGAAGCGTACCTTTGCCCGCGATGCTGCGCTCGCCCGTCAGCGCAAGGACCAGCGGCTCCAGAGACAGCCCGATGGCCGAGATGTCGGCCGCGACGTCATTGTCCGCCGAGGCATTCAATGTTCCCTGGAAGCGGCCGTCGTAGAGGTCGGCCCGAATATCGTTGATCTGCAACTTGCCATCAAGCGCGCGCAGACTCGCGTAGAAGTCCGTCGCTTCCACTTGCTGGACCTTGAGCTGGCCTACATCGATCTTGCCTGTCAGGTCCATGTCCCGCAGGAATCCCAGATTGAAGGTGCGCGCCGCAGCCGGGGCGGCTGGCGCGGGCGCGGGGGCGGCGTCCGGGGCATTTTCAGCGGGTTCGGTGGCCTGCTGCTGCCGCTGCTCGGCCTCGGCCGCCGGGGAACCCGGGGGGGCCACTTTCGCGGCGGCCGGGAACAGGGTATTGAAGTCGAGCTGATCGGCTTGCAACGCAAAATCAACCTGGGGACGCTCCAGCCGCTTGACGCCTATCCGAAAGCCGAGCTTGCTGCCGCTCAGCACCGCATCGAGCTCGCTGCGGATATCGTCCTTGAGCAAGTCGGCGGCCACGCTACCGATGAAGGGAAACTCGAAGTTTCCGCCCGGCAAGGCAGGGTGCTCGATACGCACGTCGCCGCGCATGGCCGACAGGTTGCCGCGTTCTTCAAAGACGTTCCAGCTGGCGGGCGATGTCATGTTCACATGCACGAGCTGCTGCCCTTGCTGCATGCGGCCGTCCAGCTTGAGTTCCTTGAGGGTGAGCTGCCGCGCATTGCCGCCCAGGCCGCTCATCCCGAGCACCATGGCGAGGCGTTCTTCCTTGCCCTGCAGCTGCACCGTGGCTGTCAGGGGCTCGCCGCGCGCCGAGTCCGGCGATACAGACAGGTTCGGCGCGTCGAAGCTGAGCTCGACGAGCTCGCCCGCCTGCTCGCCCTTGGACCTCAAACTCAGTTTTTCGACATGCAGCTCCGCCTGGCTGCGGTCGAGCTTGAGCTGCGGCACTGCCAGAGTCGCTTCAAAATTATTGACGGGTTTGGCGCCCTGGATCGCTCCCTTCACAGAAAAGTCGATTCCGCTTGCGCTGAACATTTGTGAGTAAGCGCTGTACGCCAGGTTGCCCCGCAACACAGCCGAGCCATCGTGCAGGTCTCCCAGCAGGCCGCCCACCTGGACATTGAGCCGCTGCGCAGAATAGACCTTCTGATCGGTGTTGAATTTGACGAGCGCCTGCCCTTCGAAGCGGGCATCTGCGGCGGGAAAGTCGCCCAACAGGCGGCCGCGGAATGCCAGGTCGAAAGCCTGATCGGCGGTCATGCGGCCGGTGTTGAGTTCCAAGTTGGTGATATGTCCAACGTGGCCGCGCTTCTTGTCCCTCAGATGAATCTGCCCGTTGCGCACAGTGAGGCCCGCAATGTCGATTTGCAGGTCGGTGGATTTCACGGCGGGGTCGGACGCGGCCCCGGGGAAGGGTGTTGTGGAGTTTGGCTCCACGCGGGCCGCGGCCGCGACGGCGGCTTGCGCGACTCCCACGGTGCCGCCCAGCGCAGTCAAGGGAGAAGGCAGGTCGGGGCCCGGCAAGCTTGCCGCCTGCCGCCGACTCAAGAGATCGCGGAAGTTGTATTCGCCGTCAGGGTTGCGGACCAGCCAGGCATTGAAGCCGGTGACGGCGACATGATCGACCACCAGGCGGTCAAACATGAGCGGCCAGATGGCGACCGCCAACCTGGCGCTTTGCACCGATGCAAAGAGATCGCTGTTGCCGCGGTCGGACAATGAGACGTCCTGCACCGACAAACCGATGCGCGGGAACAGCGACAGCTCGATGTCGCCATCGATAGTCAGGGTTCGATCATATCGAGCGTAGACAATTTCCTGCAGCTTGTTCTTGTAGGCATTGGGATCAAAGGTCAGAAGGAAAATTGCGATCCCGACCAGCGCCACGAGAAACGCCACAACGAGACCGATAAGTATCCGCTTCAACCAGACTTTCATTCACCGCCTCAGAAACTGGGGAAAGCCCCGGTGCGCATGCACGCAAATAACCTCCAATACTAACCCAGGAGCGTAGGAGATATAGAGAGGCGTAGGCACATTGCAGCGGTCGAAACGGGCCGACCGGCCACGTACGGCCCGGGCCTTATAGCCTATGGTTATATACAAAGCTTGGAACGGTACGTCGGCCTACGACCCACCGGAGCCGGTAGCGTGTACTCTTGCATGCTGGCCCCATTTTGTGGAAAGACAACAATGAAATTCGAAACGATTGCAGTGCACGCCGGCTATCAGCCCGACCCCGCCACCAAGTCGGTCGCCGTCCCCATCTACCAGACGACTTCCTACGCCTTCGACAGCACACAACATGGGGCCGACCTGTTTGATCTTAAAGTGCCGGGCAATATTTATACCCGTATCATGAACCCCACCAATGCCGTGCTGGAAGAGCGTGTGGCGGCACTGGAAGGCGGTGTGGCGGCCTTGGCGCTCGCTTCAGGAATGGCCGCCATCACCTATGCCATCCAGACGATCGCCGAAGCCGGCGACAACATTGTGTCCGTCAGCAAGCTGTATGGTGGCACGTACAACCTGTTCGCGCATACCTTCCCGCGCCAGGGCATTACGGTGAAATTTGCAGCGCACGATGACATTGCCGCGCTGGAAGCGCTGATCGACGACAAGACGAAGGCAGTGTTCTGCGAGACCATTGGAAACCCGTTGGGCTGCGTCGTCGACATTGCCGCGCTGGCCGAAGCCGCACACCGCCATGGCGTGCCGCTGATTGTGGACAACACCGTGGCCTCGCCGGCGCTGTGCCGCCCCATCGAGCACGGGGCCGACATCGTGGTGCATGCCCTGACCAAATACATGGGCGGACACGGCACGACCATTGCGGGCGCCGTGGTCGACTCGGGCAAGTTTCCCTGGGCGCAACACAAAGACCGCTTTCCCATGCTGAACGAGCCTGATCCTTCCTACCACGGGGTGGTCTATACGGAAGCTTTTGGCCCTGCCGCCTTCATCGGGCGCTGTCGCGTGGTTCCTCTGCGCAACACCGGCGCCGCGCTGTCGCCATTCAACGCCTTCCTGATTCTGCAGGGGATCGAAACTCTGGCGTTGCGCATGGAGCGCCATACCGAGAATGCCCAAAAAGTGGCCGAGTATCTGGCGGCCCATGATCAGGTCGCCTGGGTTCAGTATGCGGGCCTGCAGGACCACCCCGAGCATCAGCTGGCCCAGAAATACTTCGGTGGCAAGCCGGCGAGCATCATGTCCTTCGGTATCAAGGGCGGCCGCGAAGCCGGGGCGCGCTTCATCGACGCGCTGAAGCTGGTCTTGCGCCTGGTGAACATCGGCGACGCCAAGACACTTGCGAGCCATCCCGCAACTACCACACACCGGCAACTGAACGCAGAAGAGCTGAAGGCAGCGGGCGTCACGGAAGATATGGTGCGATTGTCCATCGGCATCGAACACATCGACGACATCATCGAGGATATCGCCCAGGCACTGGAAGCAAGCCGCTAGGCCCAAGGAGGAAAGTGGACGCCGTCATGGTGGATGCTCTATGCTAGAGCGCTCTAATATTCGGTAACATTTCAATGCAGAGCCCGACTGATCCCGACGAGGATCCTTTCCTCCTCACCTCAGAGCTTGAAATCAGATCGATACTCCGGTCGGTCCGGCGTCATGCCGCCCTGATGCGGATGTTTATCCACGGGAATCCAGACCAGTCCATCATGACCACCAT
>JAEWFK010000070.1 GCA_023388835.1 Pseudomonadota bacterium
GCGCGCAGCATGGCCGACGCGTCCATCGATACGCAGCTGCCTACGGTCGACAATACTCTGCGGGCGCTCAACACGCTGAGAGAAGAGCAAAGCCGCGGCTTTGGAAGCGAGCCGGCGGCCTCCGGCCAGCAGGAGCCGGCCGCGCAAGAAGCTGATGAGCAAGAACCTGCAGAGCCGGGTCCGGCTGAGCAGGATCCCGGTACGCAAGAATCGCTTTCGCAAAAGCGCAGCACGCCTTCGCAAGAGCCCGGCACGCTTTCGCAAGAGCCCGGCACGCCAGCGCAAGAGCCAGCCCCGCAAGATGGGGCCGCCGCGGCGCCGACATCCGGCCGGGTAGGGGGCTGACCCATGCGTACCTGGTTCTGGACCATCGTCGTATTCGTGGCCGCGGTCGCCCTGGCTTTGGTGTTGCGCGAACACAGCGGTAACGTGGTGATCGTTGCCCAGCCGTGGCGTATCGAGCTGTCGCTCACGCTGACGGTATTGCTGCTGGTCGCGGCTTTCGCGATTCTCTACTTCATCTTGCGGATATTCGCCTGGGTGGGCGAACGCCCCGATCGTTTTCGCAGCTGGCGTAGCCGGCGCTCCGTCCGGCGCGATCAGGAATCCCTGGAGAGCGGCTGGATCAATGTGCTGGAAGGGCGTTACGTCGACGCCGACAAGGACTTCACCCGGGTGCTGACCCGTACGCGTTCCGATAAGCGCAAGGTGCTGTCTAGCCTGGCCTCGGCTCACGCCAATCATCATCTCGGCGAATATTCGCAGCGGGATCAGGCACTGGCGGTGGCGCAGAGTGCGGCGGGAGACGATATCCGGCTGCGCGAAGCCTGGGCCATCGTGGCGGCGGAAATGTACCTGGATCAGAACCGGCCCCAGGATGCGCTGGCCTTGCTGCAGCCCCTGCAAGATGCGAGCTCGCGCTACCTGCATGCGACCCGTCTGCTTTTGCGGGCGCACCGCCAGCTGCGCAACCACGACCGCGTTTACGATCTCACCCGCCTCTTGCTGCGCCGTGGCGTGATCGACAAGAGCGAAGCCATGCAGCTGATCGAAATGTCGGCGGCGGCACGTCTGCACAGCGCCGGCATCCAAGGCTACAAGGCCATCTGGGGCGACCTGCGTTCCGAAGAGCGCGCCATGCCCGACATCGCTCTGGCGGCCGCGGGTATTCAGGCCGCGGAAGGGAATCACGACGAGGCGTCGCGTATCCTCGAAACCGCGATCGCAGCACAGCCGGATCCCCGTCTGCTCAGCGCGTACTCCCAGTGCCCGCCGCAGCACGTTTCCCGCCGTCTCGCCAAGGCTGAAGAATGGCTCAAACGCCATCCCGACGACGCGGCATTGCTTGCGGCCATGGGGAACCTTTGCCTGACCGGGCAGCTTTGGGGGCCGGGCGAGCTCTATCTCAAGCGCAGCATGGCGTTGCGCAACGACATGCGCATTCACGCCCTGCTGGGTAACCTCTATGACAGGCTGGGCCGTCGCGAAGAAGCCATGAGCCACTGGCGCCTGGCTGCCGGCGTGGCCGGCGTGCTGCCTGTGTTGCCGCGCAATCGTTATCTTCCTGCGGCGGACATGCGGGGCGACCCCACGCTTGTCGACGTCGAAGTGCCGGCTGACCCGGTCGCCGTCCCGGCTGTCGACGACATTCCGATGGCAGCCAGCGCCGCCGACTACGTGGTGGAAGACCATGAGAGTCCGGCTTCGGCGGAAGACCCAACTCCCTCCGCAAAGTCTCCCAAAGAAGTAAAATTCGCCGACTCCGGCCATTCGGGCCTGGACGAATTTTTCGACAGCGCGCCGATTCCCGGTGTGGACGTCAGCCAGACCTCCGATGGTCCTCGGCGCGAGCATTGAACCGTTTTCCTAGCAAACCCTATATTTCCTACCAAGGTTGAGAGCATGAGCCTAGACCGCGTGCCTGCGGGCGATAATTTGCCCGACGAGTTCAACGTCGTCATTGAGATTCCAATGAACGCCGATCCGGTGAAGTACGAAGTGGACAAGGATTCCGGCGCTATATTCGTCGACCGGTTCATGCTGACCGCGATGCACTACCCATGCAATTACGGCTATATCCCGCAAACGCTTTCCGATGATGGCGACCCTGTCGATGTTCTGGTCATGACGCCGTTCCCGATCCAGGTGGGCGCGGTGGTTCGCTGCCGGGCCTTGGGCATGCTGCGTATGGAAGACGAAGCCGGCATGGACGCCAAGCTGCTGGCCGTACCGGTGCATAAGCTTTATCCGGCCTATGGCAAGCTGCGTTCGACCGACGACGTATCGAGTGAAATGCTGGGTCAGATTCAGCACTTCTTCGAGCATTACAAGGATCTCGAGAAGGGCAAGTGGGTCAAGGTGCAGGGCTGGGAAGGCCCGGAGGCCGCCGCCAAGGAAATCACCGACGGCGCGGCACGTTACAGCGGCGAGGTCTGATATCGTGCAGACCGTCATTCCAGCTCAGCCGGCGACCATCGTGCCTGTTGCGGGCACGGACATGGGCTTTCCGGTGCGCCGCGTCTATTGCGTGGGGCGCAATTATGCGGAGCACGCCAAAGAAATGGGTTTCACGGGCCGTGAAGACCCCTTCTTCTTTTGCAAGCCCGCGGACGCGATTCTTTACGTTCCCGAGGGCGAGACCGGCGAGATGCCTTATCCGCCGCGCACATCCAATCTGCATTACGAGATCGAGCTCGTTGTGGCGCTGCGCAGCGGGGGGAGCGACCTGACCCCCGAACAGGCGGTGGCCTGCATCTACGGTTATGCGGTCGGGCTGGATATGACCCGTCGCGATTTGCAGGGCGACGCCAAGAAGCAGGGGCGCCCGTGGGAAGTCGGCAAGGCTTTTGATCATGCCGCGCCCATGGGTCCGATCCATCCGGCCGAGCAGATCGGCAATGTGGATCAGGGCGCCGTCACGCTGCAGGTCAATGGCGAGACGCGCCAGACGGGCGATGTATCGCAAATGATCTGGAAGACCGCGGAAGCGATCTCCTACCTGTCCAGCCTGTTCGAACTCAAGGCGGGGGACCTCGTCTTCACCGGCACCCCCGAGGGCGTCGGTGCCGTGCTGCGGGGCGATCTCATGGTCGGCGCCGTTGAAGGTGTAGGCGAGTTGCGCGTGAAAATGGTCTGAGCCAGAAAACGGTTCTTCCAAGCCTTGACTCCCATCAAGGTAAATGTAAGGGCTTGTAGGCATAGTCTGTGCTTTGCCGAACCGGGGCGCGGCAGGTTGCTCCGGGCAATGACACAGACGGTCCATGCCACTTACCGCACAAGCTCCATCCCCTTTTCAGCTGGTCTGTCCCGCCGGCAGTCTGCCTTCGCTCAAGTCCGCCGTCGATAACGGGGCGGACTGCGTCTATCTCGGCTTTCGCGATGCGACCAATGCACGAAATTTTGCGGGCCTGAACTTTGGCGCTGCAGCCATCGCCGAAGGCATACGGTACGCTCATGATCGCGGCCGCCACGTCTATCTGGCCCTGAACACCTACCCCCAGCCGGAGGCTTGGAGAGTCTGGCGAGAAGCCATGGATCGGGCTGCGGATTCCGGTGTGGACGCTGTCATCGTCGCCGACCCGGGTTTGATGGCTTATGCCGCAAGTACACACCCCCATGTCAGGCTCCACCTGTCCGTGCAGGGCTCGGCGACCAACCACGAAGCCATCAATTTCTATTACGAGCGCTTCGGCATCCAGCGCGCCGTTCTGCCGCGCGTGTTGTCGCTTGCACAGGTCGAGCAGGTCGCCGAGCACACGCCGGTCGAGGTTGAAGTTTTCGGTTTCGGCAGTCTGTGCGTCATGGTCGAAGGGCGCTGCGCGCTGTCGTCCTACACCACTGGCGAATCGCCCAACACCCATGGTGTGTGTTCGCCGGCTCGCCACGTGCGCTGGCAGCAGACCCCGCGGGGCCTGGAATCCCGGCTCAACGGCGTTCTCATTGACCGCTACGCCGAAGGCGAAAACGCGGGCTATCCCACTTTGTGCAAAGGACGCTTCGATGTCGCAGGTGAAAACTACTACGCCTTGGAAGAGCCGACCAGCCTCAACACACTGGAGCTGCTTCCCAAGCTGATCGCCATGGGCGTGAAAGCGGTAAAGATAGAAGGCCGCCAGCGTAGTCCGGCCTACGTGACCCAGGTTACTCGTGTGTGGCGCCAGGCCATCGATCAGGCGCTGTCCAATGCGGCGCGTTATTCCGTGCATCCATCGTGGTCCGCGGAACTGGCCAAGGTCGCCGAAGGCCAGCAGCAGACGCTGGGGGCCTATCACCGCCCCTGGAAATAGCTGCCGCCCATCACCGTCGCAATGAAAGAGGACACCATGAAGATCGCTTTGGGCCCGCTGCAGTACTACTGGCCGCGCGTCTCCACCCTGCAGTTCTATGAATCGGTTCGTGAATGGCCGGTCGACATCGTCTACTTGGGGGAAACGGTCTGTTCCCGTCGCCACGAACTGCGCCTGCCCGACTGGCTGGAACTCGCTGACATGCTGGCTGAGGCCGGCAAGGAAGTCGTCGTCTCCACGCAGGTCTTGCTGGAGTCGGGAGTCGAGCTCAACACCATGCGCAAAGTGGTGGACAACGGCCGATATGCGGTCGAGGCCAACGACATGGGCGCGGTGCGCCATCTGAAAGGCCGACCGTTCGTTGGAGGGCCCTACCTGAATGTATACAGCAAGCCCACGCTGGACGTGATCGCCCAAGCCGGCGCAACGCGCTGGGTCATGCCTTTGGAAATGGGCCGCGACGGGCTGCAGCATCTGCAGCAGGACCGTCCCGCCGGCATGCAGACCGAAGTGTTCGCCTATGGCCGAATGCCGCTCGCCTATTCGGCGCGCTGTTTTACGGCACGCAACCGCAATCTGCCCAAGGACAACTGCCAGTATGTCTGTATGGACCACCCTGACGGTCTGCTGATGCAGACACGGGAGGCGCAGAGTTTCCTGACCATCAACGGCATCCAGACGCAATCGGCATACGTCCATACCTTGATCCATGAACTGGATGAATTGGCCGGCATGGGCGTGGATGTCGTCCGACTCAGTCCTCAATCCTTGCGTATGGAAGAAGTGGTCCGCGGTTTCAGCGCGGTGATACAAGGCCTGGAGCCGGCGGTTGCCGTTCAGGCGCGACTGGCGCCGTGCATGCCGGCTGCGCCTTGCAATGGCTACTGGTATGGCCGTCCCGGCCTGGATATGGTGTCGCCACAAGCCGAAGGAGCCGTGCAATGAAAACCGTTGAAAAATTCCGCGTTCCGGAGCCCCTTGGTCGCATGTTGGGCAGGCTTCCGCAGCGACCCGGTGCCCATCTCTTTGTGATGGGGCTCAACCTGACCCTGGCCCCGCATCTTCCGATAGACATCGGTGCAATGCTCGAAGGACGGTCGCTGCGTATTGAGGTGGCCGACGCAGGCCTGCGTTTCGACTTCACCTGGCGCACCAACGCCTTCCGGGCGGCGGACCATGCCGGAATCGCGCCCGATCTCACCATCCGGGCCGATGCCTGGGATTACCATCGGCTCATCCAGCGCAGCGAAGATCCCGACACGCTCTTCTTCAGTCGGCGCCTGTTGATGGAGGGCGATACGGAGCTGGGTCTGCTCGTGAAGAACACCCTCGATGCACTCGACATGGAAGTGTTGCGCCCCGGCAAGGTCCTGGCCAGAGTGTTTTCCGCACCCGGTCTGAAACAGCGCCGTCCGGTCTGATCTGCTCGCCAACAATCGAGGTTGCGGAAATCGTGGTCTGACGCCGCTCCACCGATTCAGGGGTGACCCCGATTCAGGCGGCATGCGCGGGCGGGTCGATGTCGTCGTCGAATAGTGGCGGCAGGGGAGGCAGCCCGAATTTGGCGCGGGCGCGCTGGCAGTCGGGTTCAGGCCGGCCGTCGAACAGCCAGGGTTCGAATTCACGGCAAGGGCTCGGGCGCTGCGGGTAGATGCCGCAATGTACGGTGTTCGAGCCGATTTCCCCCTGCAGCGCGATGCAGCGTCCCTGTCCGTGCTCTGTACCCTTCATTGCGGCTCGCAAGGGACCCACTTGACTGACGAGATCCGGTGGTACCATCCCTGCGCCGCCGTCGGCGATTTCGCCACAGTAGAACGACACCCTGAAGTGGGCGCAGCAAGCGCCGCAGCTCAGGCAGGGATTGGCAATTGATGCATCGTTCGAGGCCGGCTTGATCGGCTCTTGGAATATTGACAGTACGGAGGGCGCGGGGCCGGTGTGACTCATGATGGTCGAGCGTTCTTCAATGGAAGGCGGCAGGTGGCAGAATATAGCACTGCATCGGCACAGCCGTGGTTGCGTCTGCGCCGCATCATCCACGCGAAGCGCCGTATTATTATTGATTCACCGGAGTCGTCTTGAGCCGCCGCAAACCTGTTTCCGTCATCGAACCTGGTCTGGTCGTACTGCATTCCAATCGAATGGAAGTCCTGCGCGACGGCTTGGTGCACTGGCTGGGCGCGCATCCGCTTGATCCGCTGGAAACGGACATCGTGGCCGTACAAAGCAACGGCATCGCACAGTGGCTGCGCAGCAGCTTGGCGCGATCCACGCAAGAGGGGGGTACGGGCATCGCCGCCGCGCTCGACACGCCGATGCCTTCCCGCCTGATGTGGACGCTTTATCGCCGTGTCCTGGGCGAAACCGCCGTGCCGGAGTCTTCGCCGCTGGACGAGCAGCCGCTGAGTTGGCGTCTGATGCGCATGCTGGGCGAGCTGCGGCAGAGCGAGGCCTACCGTCCTTTGCTGCACTTTCTTGAAGACGACGCCGACCTGCGCAAGCGCCATCAGCTGGCGCAGCGGCTGTCCGACCTCTACGATCAATATCAGGTCTACCGGGCAGACTGGCTGCAGGACTGGGCGGCAGGGAGGGACGTTCTCCGGGGGGCGCGTGAACCCCGTCCGCTGGAAGCGGAGCAGTGCTGGCAAGCCGCCTTATGGCGCGACATTGTGGCGGACGTCGGTCCGGAGGCGGGCGATTCAGGCCGGGCGGCCGTTCATGCCCGCTTCATTCATGCATTACGCCATTGGCCGGAAACCGCCGAGCGCCCCGATCTGCCCCGGCGCATCATCGTGTTTGGCGTGAGTGCCTTGCCGCGACAGACGCTCGAGGCGCTCGCGCAGGCCGCGGCCTGGGTCCAGGTGCTGATATGCGTGCACAATCCGTGCGAATACCATTGGTCCGATATTGTCGAAGGGCGGGCCCTGCTTCGTAGCGTGAAGCATCATCAGGCCAGGCGTCCGGGCATGCCTGCCGAACTGGATGACGATCAGCTGCATGCGCATGCGCATCCTTTGCTGGCATCCTGGGGACGGCAAGGACGCGACTATATTGCCCTGCTCGAAGAATTGGAGAGCGAGGCAGGCGAATCCGGCCCGTCCTTTACCGTGGCCCCTGCCTTCGTCCCGGTCGGGGCCGGAACAGTGCTCAGTCAGTTTCAGGATGATGTTCGCGGGCTGCGGCCGCTTCCCGAGATCAGGGATGAAGGCCGGATCGTCGCGCCCGATGACCGGTCATTCAGCTTCCACATTGCGCATAGCGCGCTTCGTGAAGTCGAGATTCTGCACGATCAGTTGCTGGCAGCGTTTGATGCCGAGCCTGATCTGCAGCCAGACGACATTATTGTGATGGTGCCGGACATCGAGAAGTACGCGCCTCATGTCGAAGCGGTCTTCGGGCTGCATGGGCCCGAAGATCGCCGACACATTCCTTATTTCATCGTGGATCGCGGACCCGGGAACGTGAATACGGTGGCGGACGCGATCGAAACACTGCTCGGGCTCCCGCAAGCCCGCCTTGGCGTCGGAGAGGTTCTGGACCTGCTGGATATTGCTGCGGTCCGTCAGCGCTATGGCCTGTTGGAAGAAGACGTCGCCGTGCTGCGCGATTGGATACGCGGCGCAAACGTGCGTTGGGGCCTGGACGCCCGCCATCGCGAAGCCCTGGGTCTGCCCATTGTGGAGGACCTAGCCGACATGCATACCTGGGCCTTCGGCTTGCGCCGCATGCTGCTGGGTTACGCCACCGGGGATACCGACGAATGGGAAGGGATTGCTCCCTACGGGGACGTCGCGGGCTTGGAAGCTGAACTCGTGGGTACGCTGGCCCGGTTTATTGAACGGCTGCTCCACTATTGCCGTCTGCTTGCCGAGCCGGCCGACCCCGCGCAGTGGGTCCAGCGCTTGCGTGGGCTTCTTTCTGACTTTCTGTCCCCGCCCGACGACATTGCGGGCTTGACCATCGAGCAGCTTACCCAGGCCCTGGATACCTGGCTGGACGATTGCGAAGCAGGCGGCTTCAGTGAACCGCTTACCTTGCCGGTGGTCAGCAAGCATTGGCTTTCCACATTGCGGACGGCCGGTATGGCGCAGCGCTTCACCAGCGGAGCGGTGACCTTCGCGACTCTCATGCCCATGCGAGCCATTCCCTTTCGCCATGTGTGCCTGATGGGCATGAACGACGGCGAGTATCCGCGCCCAAGGCCGCCGGCTCACTTCGATCTCATGGAAAAGGACTATCGCCCCGGCGACCGTTCTCGTCGCGACGATGACCGCTACCTGTTTCTGGAGGCCCTGCTATCGGCCCGCGATCGCTTCTATTTATCATGGGTGGGGCGAAGCATCGTGGACAATACCGAGCGGCCGCCTTCCGTGCTGGCAGGCCAGTTGCGCGATCATCTTGCCGCGGGTTGGCAGGCGGGTGATGGCGGCTCCGACGTTTTGGACCTGCTCACGACGGTTCACCCGCTGCAGGCGTTCAGCCC
>JAEWFK010000163.1 GCA_023388835.1 Pseudomonadota bacterium
CCCGCCGATTGACGCGTCGAGCCAAGGAGGTAATCCACACATGAATTCCGTCGTTTCCGAACTCTATGGGCGGATGCGTCTGCCGGTCATCAGCGCGCCCATGTTCATTGTCTCGGGCCCGGAGCTCGTGATCGCGCAATGCGCCAGCGGTATCGTGGGGGCCATGCCTGCCTTGAATGCCCGCCCGCAAGCCGAGCTATCCCCCTGGCTGACCCGGATCGAAACGGCGCTTGCCGAATTGAAGCAGCAGGAGCCCCAGCGCGTGATTGCGCCCCACGCCGTCAATCTGATCATCCACCGATCCAACAACCGCGTGGAAGCCGACCTTGCCGTGTGCGCCGAGCACAGGGTTCCCATCGTCATCACCAGCCTGAGTGCGCCGCATCGTGTCGTGGATGCCGTCCATGACTGGGGCGGCAAGGTCTTCCATGACATCACCACCATACGTCATGCCGAAAAGGCGCTCGAAGGCGGCGTGGACGGCCTGATCCTGGTGGCGGCCGGGGCGGGCGGGCACGCTGGCACGACCAGCCCCCTTGCGCTGGTGGGAGAGGTGCGCCGGTTCTTCGACGGCCCGCTTATCTTGTCCGGCGCGATATCGCGGGGAGACGACATCGCTGCCGCCCTGGCGATGGGTGCCGACTTTGCCTATGTGGGCACGCGTTTCATCGCGAGCAATGAAGCGCGCGCAGTGGATGCCTACAAGCAGGCGGTGGTGCAGGCCGGCTCCAAGGATGTGCTGTATACACCGCATTTCACAGGCATTCCGGGCAACTATCTGAAGTCCAGCATCATCGCCGCGGGCATGGACCCGGATGCGCTTCCCGCTTCGGAAAGAGGGACGGCCGACTTCGGCTCGGGCGAGAGCCGGGCCTGGCGGGACATCTGGGGAGCCGGGCAGGGGGTGGGGAACATCGACGCAGTGCTGCCTGTGGCGGAGATCGTTGCGCGACTCGAAAGTGAATACCGAGACAGCCTGCGGCGCCTGAACGAGCGCTTTACCGCCCCGGAAACACTGTCTCAGTGATACCGGACGGCGGGCGGCAAGCGGCTCTTCTTGCTTTGGCGACGTGGCTGTCTCGCTCTTCGGTCAGCCGGGCGTTGCGACCTTCATGAGCACCAGGCCGCTTACGATCAGGATGGCGGCAAGTACACGCAGACCATTCACCGGTTCGCTTAGAAACACAATGCCCACAATGAACGCACCGACGGCCCCGATTCCCGTCCAGACGGTATAGGCGGTTCCCAGAGGCAGGACGCGCATGGCGTGCGCGAGCAGCCCGAAGCTGGCGATCATTGCCGCGAGGGTGACGGCGGAAGGACCCAGACGGGTGAAGCCGTCGGACAGCTTCATGGAATAGGCCCATACGATTTCGAGGATTCCAGCCAGAATGAGGATTAACCAAGCCATGAGGACTCTCCTGAAGAATCGGGCCGTCCCGCACTGCTTCCCGAGAAGGGGGAGGTCGTCCTCCAGCCGGTTATTTTATATCGGCGGCGCCCGGAACGCGCCGCCCGCCATCTTCGAAGCCATGGCCTCATCTTTCTAAGGGTTGTCCCTGCAATCCGTACCAAAATGGTTCACAATGAGCGTTCTGTCTATTGGAGTGGTTTTTGATGGCACGCATCGTTTTATTCGAGAACATTCATCCCAGTGCACGGGAAGTCTTCACGGCCGCAGGATTTGACGACATCGTTTCGCACGCATCCGCGCTGCCACCGGAATCCTTGCGCGAGGCGATACGTGGCGCGCATGTGCTGGGGATCCGCTCACGTACACACCTCGACGCCGAACTGATCGCCGGCAATCCGGATCTCCGTGTCATCGGGTGCTTCTGCATCGGAACCAATCAGGTGGATCTCGATGCCGCGCTGACACACGGTGTGCCCGTGTTCAATGCCCCGTTCTCCAATACACGCTCCGTGGCTGAAATGGTGCTCGCGGAAGCCATACTGCTGCTGCGCCGCATCCCCGAAAAGAACGATCGCGTCCACCAGGGCTTCTGGGACAAGACAGCCGAAGGCGCCTTCGAAACGCGTGGCAAGACGCTGGGTATTGTGGGCTACGGCAACATCGGCTCGCAGGTCGGCACATTGGCAGAACTTGCCGGCATGCGTGTGCTCTTCCATGATGTCGAGGCCAAGCTGCCTCGCGGCAACGCCAAGGCCTGCTCTTCGCTCAAGCGCCTGCTCGCGCAATCCGATGTCGTCACATTGCACGTGCCGGCGGGCAAGGGCACGCTGAATCTCATCAATGCCCAAACCATTGCCGCCATGAAGCCCGGAGCTATCCTCATCAATGCGTCGCGCGGCACGGTCGTGGATATCGACGCCCTGCATGCCGCCCTGAAGAGCGGACACATTGGTGGCGCGGCGCTGGACGTCTTCCCCGTGGAGCCGAAGGGGCGCGATGAACCGCTGGACAGCCCGCTGCGTGGCATGCCCAACGTGATTCTCACGCCGCACATTGGCGGAAGCACCCAGGAGTCGCAGGAAAACATCGGCCGCGAGGTCGCCGAGAAGCTCGTGACTTACTTGCAGGCAGGCGCCACCAAGGGCTCAGTGAATTTCCCCGAAGTGGCCTACCAGGAACGCGCCGGCAGCGCACGCATTCTGCACGTGCATCGCAACGTGCCCGGCGCCATGGGCGCGCTCAGCAGTCTCGTGGCGGAACACGGCCTGAACATCGTGGCGCAGCACCTTCAGACCCGTGGGCCGATCGGCTATGTGATTTCGGATATCGAAGGCGAAGTCGAGGACACCGTGATATCCGTGTTGCGTTCGCACCCGGTGACGGTGCGCTGCGAAGTCGTCTGAAGCGGCCTGGCGGCGTCTGGCAGAATGTCAGCCAAGGTGTAGCCGTCCAGGTGCGCAAGAAATTTGTTCAACGCGCCTTGCATGATGCCGGTCAAGCCACATTGGCCGGCAAGAATGCAGTCGGTCACGCCGCCCAGACAGGCTACCACCGCCAAGTCGTTCTCCATGTCCCGTACCACGGCTCCCAAGACGATGTCTTCGGGTTCCCTGGCCAGGCGCATGCCGCCGTTCTTGCCGCGGGTTGTTTCTATCCATCCCGCCTGGGCCAGGCGGTGCGTGATCTTCATCAGATGCGGCTCGGAAATTCCATGGGCCCGCGCGATTTCCGCAATGGTGCATAAGCGGTCCCTGCGGCCGGCCAGGTACATAAGCAGGCGCATGGAATAGTCGGTCATTGCAGTCAGTCGCATGGCGGGAAGCTCCTGATCAGCGTTGGCCGGACTGGCTCGCGCCCGCCGGTCGCCCGCCCGGCTGTAGCGTGCCGCCGGGTTTGGACGCGGTGTCAGCGCGGGGCCGTATCAGAATCGGCACATAGCGATACAGATATAGACCCAGGCTGAGCAGCCATGCTGTGGCGGTCGCGTGCAACAAAGACCCGCTGTAGGCAGAAGGCCAGAGCGCCGCCAGGCGCAGGACCACTGCCGCGACCATCAGCCAGTAGCTCGCAAGCATGGAGGCGTCCAGCGCCAGGGGACGGCCGGTGTGGCCAAGTGCCGTCCGGGTCACCATGCCGATGATCAGCACTGCGAAACCGCCCATGCCGATGATGTGCACGTGGGTGGCGGCCCGCGCAAGGAATACGCCTCCGATGCCAAACAGGTGCGCCGCCGCTGCAAGCAGCCCGATCGCCAGGGACAGGTAGCCGAGGTAAAGTATCC
>JAEWFK010000058.1 GCA_023388835.1 Pseudomonadota bacterium
TGGCTCCGGGACAACCCCGACTGGTTCAATTGGCGGGTGGACGGCACCCTGAAGTATGCGGAGAATCCGCCCAAACGCTACGAGGACATCGTCAATCCGGACTTCTATAGTCCGTTGGCGAGCACGCCCAGACAGGCAGCGCTATGGCGGGCGCTGCGCGACATTGTGCTGTTCTGGGTGCATCAGGGGGTGCGCATCTTCCGGGTGGACAATCCGCACACCAAGCCGCTTCCTTTCTGGCAATGGCTGCTGCGTGAAGTGCATGAGCGTTATCCCGACACCATCTTCCTGTCTGAAGCCTTCACCCGGCCCGCGATGATGTATCGCCTGGCCAAAATCGGCTTTTCGCAGTCCTACACCTACTTTACCTGGCGCAACACAAGGCAGGAATTGACCGATTACCTGACTGAGCTGAACAGCGCGCCCGTGCGCGACTTCTTCCGGCCGAATTTTTTCGTCAACACCCCCGACATCAATCCCTGGTTCCTGCAGAGTTCAGGCCGGGCTGGCTTTCTGATACGCGCCGTATTGGCGGGCACGCTCTCTGGCTCATGGGGCATGTACAACGGCTTCGAGTTGTGTGTGGCCGAAGCGGTGCCGGGGAAGGAGGAGTATCTGGATTCGGAGAAGTATGAATTACGGCACTGGGACATGGACAGTCCGGGCAACATCATCGAGGAGGTCACTCGATTGAACCGGATCCGGCGCGGGCATGCCGCCTTGCAAAGCCATCTTGGGGTGAGCTTCCATGAGTCGGGCAACGAGCGGATTCTTTTCTATTCGCGCTTCAGTGCCGAGGGCGACAGTGTGATCCTCGTGGCGGTGAGCATGGACCCTCATCAACGCCAATCGGGCAGGCTCACCCTGCCCCTGGCCGAATGGGGCTTGGCGCACGACGCGCAAGTGCCTATGCACGACCTGTTTGAAGATCGCCGATTCAGGATTCAAGGTCCGTTCCACCACATCGAGCTGACGCCCGAGCGTCCTTTCGTGGTGTGGGCCCGTGTCCGGGAGCAAAGGGGAGGGATGGCATGAGTACACGACCCAGGCGCGGCCACCGGGTAATGAACGAACCGGGCTGGTACAAGGACGCCGTCATCTACCAGCTGCATGTGAAGTCGTTCCAGGATTCAAACAATGATGGCAAGGGAGACTTTCCCGGCCTCATCTCGCAGCTGGATTACATCGCGGGGCTGGGTGTCAATACGGTGTGGCTGCTGCCCTTCTATCCCTCGCCCCGGCGTGATGACGGATACGATATTGCGGAGTACCGCGACGTTCATCCGGAATACGGCACGCTGGCGGATGTCCGCCGCTTCATCCGGGAAGCGCACGCGCGCAATCTGCGTGTCATCACCGAACTCGTCGTGAACCACACGTCGGACCAGCACGAGTGGTTCCAGCGCGCGCGGCGCGCCCGCCCCGGATCGGCGGCCCGGGACTTTTACGTATGGTCGGATGACGACCAGCGTTATAGCGGCACCCGCATCATTTTCTGCGACACCGAAAAATCCAACTGGACGTGGGACCCGGAGGCGGGCGCTTATTTCTGGCACCGCTTCTATTCGCATCAGCCCGACCTGAACTATGACAACCCGCGCGTGCTCAGGGAGGTCATCAGCGTGATGCGCTTCTGGCTGGACATGGGGGTGGACGGCCTGCGACTGGATGCCGTGCCCTATCTGGTTGAACGCGAAGGCACCAATAACGAGAACCTGCCCGAAACGCATGCGGTGCTGCGCGAGATCAGGGCGGTACTTGACCGCCACTATCCCGACCGCCTGCTGCTGGCGGAGGCCAACCAGTGGCCCGAGGATGCCCAGGAGTACTTCGGCAACGGCGACGAATGCCACATGTCCTTTCACTTTCCGCTCATGCCGCGGATGTACATGGCGATTGCCCGGGCCGATCGCTTTCCGATCACCGACATCATGCAGCAGACGCCCGAGATTCCGGAAAGCTGCCAATGGGCGATCTTTCTGCGCAACCACGACGAGCTGACGCTCGAAATGGTAACCAGCAGCGAGCGGGACTACCTCTGGGAAGTCTATGCCGCGGACAAGCAGGCGCGGATCAATCTGGGCATCCGCCGCCGGCTGGCACCCCTGCTCGAACGCGACAGGCGGCGCATCGAACTCATGACCAGCCTGCTGTTGTCCATGCCTGGCACGCCGGTCCTTTATTACGGCGACGAGATCGGAATGGGGGACAACATCCACCTGGGCGACCGCGACGGCGTGCGCACCCCCATGCAGTGGTCGGCGGACCGGAATGGCGGTTTTTCGCGAGCCGACCCCGAACAGCTGATCCTGCCCATGCTCCAAGGGCCGCTGTACGGCTTTGAGGCTGTCAACGTCGAGGCGCAGCAGCGCGATCCTCATTCGCTCTTGAACTGGACTCGCCGCATGCTGGCCAAGCGCCAGCAGACCCGTGTGTTCGGCCGGGGAACCTTGCGTTTCCTTTACCCCGGCAACCGCAAGATTCTGGCTTATCTGCGCGAGTACGAAGGCGAAGTGCTGATGTGCGTGGCGAACTTGTCGAATGCGTCTCAGCCGGTCGAGCTGGAGCTTTCAGAGATGTCGGGCCGTGTTCCGGTCGAGCTGCTGGGTGGTACGCCGTTTCCGACCATCGGCGAACTAACGTATCTGCTCACCCTGCCTCCCTACGGGTTCTACTGGTTTGAACTGAGCGCCAGCGCCAATCCCCCCGTGTGGCACGCCGTCTCGCCTCCGCAGTTGCCGGAATTCTCGACGCTGGTGCTGCGCAAGCGCCGGGGCTATCAGATGCTGGAACGGTCGGCGCGCATGCTGAATGAACAGGTTCTGCCACGCTACCTGTCCAATCAGCGCTGGTTCCCCGATCGCGAAGCCTCGGATGCAGTGCGTGTGCTCTACATGGAGCCGGCGCCGGGGGAGACGGATGTCTTCATGGCGGAAGTGTGTGTGGGCGACGCCGAGCGAGGAGACAGCTGGTTCGTTCCGCTGGCCATGATCTGGGCGGAAAACATCGAGGGCATGCCGCTGCAGTACGCTCTGGCCAGGGTGCGTCGCGGAGCGGAAGTCGGCTTCCTGACAGAAGCCTACACCTTGCCGTCCTTCGTCCTCTCTCTGTTGGACAACCTGGTCAGCCGCAAGGAAGTTCCCCTGCCGCTGGAAGGCGAGCGCGCCATGCTGCAGTTTCATGGCGAGCCCGGCCTCAGGCAGCTGACATGGTCGGCCGACACATCGGTGGACTGGTTCCATGGCGAACAGTCCAACAGCACCGTGCTCGTCGGCGAGGACATCATGTTCAAGCTTCTCAGGCATGTGGTGCCGGGGGTCCATCCAGAAGCGGAGATGACGCGCCGGCTGACTCAGGCGGGCTTTGCCAATGCGCCCGAGTTGCTCGGTGAAATCCTGCGTGTCAGCGCGGACGGCACGCCGCACAGCCTGGCTCTGGTGCATCGGCGCGTGCACAACCAGGGCGACGCCTGGACGTGGACGCAGGAGTTCCTGAAGCGCAGCCTGGAGAGTGCGACACTCACCGGCGAGAGCGGCGAAGACTATGACGAGGAACTGGCGCCCTACGAAGCGGTTGCCGGCATGATCGGACGACGCCTGGCGCAAATGCATGGCGTGCTGTCCCAGCGTTCGGAGGATCCCGCCTTCGCCCCGGAAGTGGTGGACTCCGCGGCCGCCGGCCGCTGGGCGAACTCCATACGCGGCATGCTGGCATCCGCCTTCCAGGCCTGCGCCAAGCACCCGGATGATCTCGACGAGGACGCCGCGCGGCTTCTGGAGTCGATGAAGGAGAATCGTTCCCGCATCGAAGCGGAGATCGACCGTTGCGCCCAGTTGGCGGTTGGCTCGCTGCAGATCCGTATCCACGGCGACTTGCATCTGGGGCAAGTCCTGATCGCCCAAGGCGATGTCCACTTCATCGATTTCGAAGGCGAGCCCGTTCGTTCGCTTGAGGAGCGACGGGCCTTGTCCCTTCCCTGGAGGGACTTGGCGGGGCTGCTGCGCTCGTTCGACTATGCCGTTTCGGCCTTCGATTCCCAGCCGCTCGCCGGAGCGGGAAGCTCCACCGCCGTGGCGGCGGAAGTGGAGGTCCTTGCAGTCCCTGATACGCCCGGGCTGTCGGAGCGACGGCACGAACTGGTCATCCGTTTCTGCCGGGCGGCGACCGAGGCGCTGCTGGCCAGCTACCACGCAGAGACCGAGGTGTGGGAACTGGCCAACGGACGCAGCGCGCCTTTGCTGCCGCCCGACTTGCGATCCCGTAAAGTCCTTCTGGACCTCGCGCTGCTCGAGAAGGCCGCTTATGAAATCTGCTACGAAGCGGCGCATCGCCCCGATTGGATAGCGGTTCCCGTGCGCGGCCTGCATCGCGTGGCGCAGAGGCTGCTACGTGGGCAGGAAGCGCCGGAGAGTCAGGGAGAGGAGTCGTGATGGCACATGAAGCATTGCTCGGTGAACTGGACCTGCACTTGATTTCCGAAGGGCGACACTGGAATCTTGCGGACTGTCTCGGCGCCCACGCGATGGAGCACGCCGGGCGGGAAGGCGTGCGTTTTGCTGTCTGGGCGCCCAACGCCCGCAGTGTCTCGGTTGTCGGGGACTTCAACGACTGGGACGGCCGAAGTCATCCAATGCATCTACGTCGCGAAGGCGGGATCTGGGAGGCCTTCATTCCCGACGCGAAAGTGGGGTCCCGATACAAGTACGAGCTCCATGATTCCCATGGGCATCTGCTTCCCTTGAAGGCCGATCCGCTCGCCAGGCAGACGGAATTGCCGCCGGCCACGGCGTCGATCGTTCCTGAAACGGAGGCGTTTTCATGGACGGACGACGAATGGATGCAAAGCCGTGCAATGCGGCAGGCGCTGGATGCGCCCCTGTCCATCTACGAAGTGCATTTCGGATCGTGGCGCCGCGGTGGACGCATGGGCGACACCGATTGGAGCGGCGTGGGCGACGAGCTCATACGCTATGCCGTGGACATGGGATATACCCACATCGAGCTTTTGCCCGTTACGGAGCATCCATTCGGCGGTTCGTGGGGATACCAGCCGCTGGGCCTGTTCGCCCCGACGGCGCGTCACGGGACGCCGGCTGAGTTCGCCGCTTTTGTCGACGCCTGCCATGCCGCCGGCCTGGGGGTGATTCTGGATTGGGTGCCGGCGCATTTCCCCACCGATGAGCATGGGCTGGCACGTTTCGATGGAACCTTTCTTTATGAGCACGCCGATCCGCGCCAGGGCTTTCACCCAGACTGGAACACGCTGATCTACAACTTCGGCCGGAACGAAGTGCGCAACTTTCTATTGGCCAGCGCTCTGGAATGGACGCGCCGCTACCATGTGGACGGCCTGAGGGTGGATGCCGTGGCGTCCATGCTTTACCTCGACTACAGCCGCCAGCCGGGCCAGTGGCAACCCAATGCATACGGCGGACGCGAGAACCTCGAAGCGGTCAGTTTCCTGCAGGATCTGAACACGCTGGTTTCCAAGGAAACGCCGGGCGCCATGGTGATTGCCGAAGAGTCGACGGCGTGGCCCGGTGTGACGGCGCCCGTCCACACCGGCGGCCTGGGCTTCCAGTACAAATGGAACATGGGTTGGATGCACGATACCCTGCGCTACATGGGCCATGATCCCATCCATCGGCGCTACCACCACCACGACATGACTTTCGGCATGGTCTACGCCCGGACGGAGCACTTCATCCTTCCCTTGTCCCACGATGAGGTCGTGCACGGCAAGGGCTCGCTTCTGACCCGCATGCCGGGCGACGACTGGCGCAAGTTTGCCAATCTGCGCGCCTATTTCGGTTTCATGTGGGGGCACCCCGGAAAGAAGCTGCTGTTCATGGGCGGGGATATTGCTCAACGCAGTGAATGGAACCACGACGGCGAAGTCGATTGGCGCGCACTGGAGGACATCGGGCATGCCGGCGTGCAGGCCGTGGTGCGCGATTTGAATGCGCTCTATCGCCGACATCCCGCCTTGCATGCCGCCGACACAGACCCTGACGGATTCGCTTGGGTGGTGGGTGACGACATCGAAAACAGCGTGTTCGGATTCCTGCGTCGCCATGCGGGCGAATGCGTGCTGGTGTTGTGCAACATGACGCCCGTCCCGCGCGAAAACTATCGTGTCGGTGTGCCGGCCGGCGGCTACTGGAAAGAACTGATCAACACCGATGCTTCCGTTTACGGTGGTTCAGGCTTGGGCAACCGGGGCGGCGTTCACGCCGGGGACGAAGCCTCGCACGGCTGGCCGCACTGCCTCGATCTCGTGCTTCCCCCGCTTGCCACGCTCATGCTGATGCCAGGCAGTGCCTCTGAAGGAGACCGTCCATGAAGGCTGGCATTCAGCGTTTGCCGGAGCTGGAAGCCGGTAAGCCCTATCCGCTAGGCGCCAGCTTCGACGGCTCCGGCATCAACTTTGCGGTGTTTTCGGCGCATGCCTGGAAGATCGAACTGTGTCTCTTCGATTCGCAAGGCCGCCGGGAACTCCGGCGCATGGCCCTGCCGGAATGCACAGACGAGATCTGGCATGGGTATCTGCCGGGCGCCGAACCGGGCCTGGTCTATGGCTACCGGGCGCATGGGCCTTATGATCCGCGCCATGGCCATCGCTTCAATCCGCACAAGCTCCTGATCGACCCATACGCTCGGCAGTTGCTGGGCGAATTGCGGTGGAGCGACGCGGTGTTCGGCTACCGGGTCCAGCACCCCAAGGCCGACTTGGCCATGGACCGAAGGGATTCGGCCTCACTGGTGCCCAAATGCGTCGTCACCGGCGATATGTTCGATTGGGGAAGGTCCGGGCGCCCCGATGTACCGTGGGACCAGACCATTATTTACGAAGCGCATGTGAAAGGCATCTCGATGATGCAGCCCGGGCTGTCCGAGCCGATGCGCGGGACGGTTGGAGCGCTCACCGACCCCCGTTTCATGGACCACTTGCGGCAGACGGGCGTGACCACCATCGAGTTATTGCCCGTGCACGCCTTTCTGCAGGATCACTTCCTGGTTGAGCGCGGACTGCGTAATTACTGGGGCTACAACACCTTGGCTTTCTTCGCGCCGGAGCCGGCTTACCTGTCCGGCGGCAATCCCAATGATCTGCGGCGCGCGATCCAGGGCCTGCAGGCGAACGGCTTCGAGGTGATTCTCGATGTGGTCTACAACCACACGGCCGAAGGCAATGAACTGGGCCCCACCTTATCGTGGCGCGGGCTGGACAATGCGAGCTACTACCGGCTGATGCCGGGCGAGGAGCGTTACTACATCAATGATACCGGTTGCGGAAATACCGTGAACCTGTCCCATCCGCGCGTGCTGCAGATGGTGATGGACTCCCTGCGGTACTGGGCGGAAAGCTATCGCATTGACGGCTTTCGCTTCGACCTGGGAGTGACGCTGGGCCGCGAAGGAACGGGCTACGATCCCGGGTCTGGCTTCTTCGATGCCATTTTGCAGGACCCGGTGCTGTCCCGGCTCAAACTGATTTCCGAACCCTGGGATATCGGCCCCGACGGCTATCAGCTCGGCAATCATCCGCCTGGCTTCGCCGAATGGAACGACCGCTTCCGGGACACCTTGCGTCGCTTCTGGAAGGGCGACGCGGGCGTTCGCCCTGAGCTGGCGACACGCATGGCGGGATCGCCCGATTTCTTCGACCGGCGCTTCCGGTCTCCGTGGGCGTCGATCAACTATCTGGCTTCGCATGATGGACTCACCGCGTATGATGTCGTCTGCTACAACGAAAAGCACAACGAAGACAATGGCGACGGCAACGCCGATGGACATGCGGAGAATCATTCCCGTAACTGGGGGGCGGAAGGGCCTTCCCGCGACCGCCAGATCAATGCCACGCGCGAGCGGGTGTTGCGCTCCATGCTCGCGACCGTGTTCCTCTCCAATGGAACACCCATGTTGCTGGCGGGCGACGAGCTGGGCAATTCGCAGCGCGGAAACAACAACGCATATTGTCAGGACAATGAGCTCTCATGGCTGGACTTGCGCCAACTCGACATGCCGACAGGCCGCGAGCTCTCGAATTTCGTCAGCAGGGTGGCCCGTCTGCGCAGAGAGCATCCGTCCCTGCGCATGGGCCGTTTTCTCGATAACAACGCCGATGTGATCCCCGGCATCAAGCGTCTGCAATGGTTCGACCTGGACGGATCCACCATGAGCGACGCTGCCTGGGAATTCGGGGAAGGTCGGGTTCTGGGGTTGCAGCGGGCCTGCCCGCTGAATGAAGACCGTGTCGAAGTATCAATGGTGCTCGTCAACGGCGGCGATGGAGATATCGACTTTGTGCTGCCGGACTCGCCATGCGCCTGGCAGCGGGTGCTGGACACCACGAATCTCAGAGCCGAGGCAGTGGCGGTGCAGACGCCCCAAGTGAAAGTATGCGCCCATGCGCTCATCTTGTTGATGGGCTACGTGGACCCGGACGCAGGGAGACGCTGACATGGACGACGGCCTGCGCTACGCACATGGGGCACTGCGAATGGATGACGGACAAGTACGTTTTCGCCTTTGGGCGCCCGGCTCGCAAGCCGTCAGTCTGCATCTCGAAGATGAAGCCCTTCCTATGAAGAGCTTGGATGGTGGCTGGTTCGAGGCCAGGCATCCATGCCCCGCGGGTGCGGTGTACTGTTTCGAGCCCGAAGGGGTGGGAAAAGTGCCGGACCCGGCTTCGCGCTTTCAGGCTTCCGATGTGGACGGCCCCAGCGTCGTGGTCGACCACACGACCTATCCCTGGATCAACGATGCGTGGCGAGGGCGGCCCTGGACCGAGACCGTTTTCTATGAAGCGCACCCAGGCTTGCTGGGCGGCTTCGATGGCTTGCGGCAGCGTCTTCCCGCCCTCGCGGAATTAGGCATCACGGCGCTTGAGTTGATGCCGGTGGCCGACTTCCCGGGGCCCTGGAATTGGGGGTATGACGGCGTGCTGCCCTATGCGCCGGATCGCGCCTACGGTACGCCTGATTCACTCAAAGCGCTTGTGGATGCGGCTCACGGTCTGGAAATCATGGTGTTTCTGGATGTGGTCTACAACCATTTCGGACCGGTGGGCAATCGCCTGGCCTCGTATGCGCCGCAGTTCTTTCGCGATGACGCGGATACTCCCTGGGGGCCGGCCATCGATCTGCGTCGCGAGCCGGTGCGTTCGTTCTTCACGGAGAATGCGCTTTACTGGCTTCGGGAATATCGCTTCGACGGTCTGCGCTTTGATGCCGTCCACGCTATGGTGGATAAGGACGAATGGCTGGGGCAACTGCCCATGCGGCTTCGCGAAGCCCTGCCGGCAGATAGGCAAGTGCACCTGGTTCTCGAGAATGACAGTAACCAGGCTTCGCTGCTGCGCCGTGGCTTCGACGCCCAATGGAACGATGACATCCACCATGTGGTTCATCATCTGCTCACCGGGGAATCCATGGGCTATTACGCGGCGTATGAGCAGCGCTCCACCGAAAAGCTTGCGCGAGCATTGGCACAGGGCTTCATCTACCAGGGCGAGCCCAGCCCGGCGCATGATAATCGTCCGCGCGGCGAACCGTCGTCAATGCTGCCGCGCAGTTCTTTCATATTCTTCCTGCAGAATCATGATCAGGTCGGTAATCGTGCGCAGGGAGAGCGCCTGACCACGCTATGCCGAAGCCGGCCCGAGGCCCTGAGGGCGGCCGTTGCCCTGCAGTTGCTGAGTCCCTCGATCCCCCTGATTTTCATGGGGGAGGAGCAAGGAGAGGAAAACCCCTTTCTCTATTTCACGAGCTTCCCCGATCCCGAGTTTGCGGCCAAGGTAAGAGAAGGTCGCCGCGCCGAGTTTGCCGCCTTTCATGACATCAAGGGAGAGGAGGTTCCCGACCCCAATGCCGAAGACACTTGGCGGGCGAGCCGTCTGTCTTCTGATGATTCTGCGGCCGCCCAGCAGTGGCGTGCCTATTATCGTGATTTGCTGGCCTTGCGGCGGGACCACATTACGCCCTGGCTCAAGGGAACGGAGTGCGACTCGGTCCTGGTCGTGAGTCCGGGTTGCCTGATCGCCTGCTGGGTGCTGGGCAATGAGTGCCATCTGACCCTGTACTGCAATCTGTCCGATGACAAGGTGAACCTTGCGCCGGGCCTGCAGGACGCCCGCGAAACGATTTTTTTCGAGAGCATGCAGGGCGCAGCGGCCGCTCTGCGGGCGGGCGCGATGCCCCCCCATTGCACCATTGCGAGCTTGAGGCGTGCGGGCGAACAA
>JAEWFK010000103.1 GCA_023388835.1 Pseudomonadota bacterium
CTGACGCGCGTGCACACGGATAAATTCACCGAATTTTCGGATGGCGCGATTGCCGCCTTGCATCCCATCGCCAATATGCGGGTAGGCTCCCGCATTCTGCGCGACTGCATTGATCGTCGCGGCTCGGTCGAGCGCGGACTGGCCTGTTACGTAGGTGCCACAGGTCCCAGTGACGGCGGTTACGGCGCCAAGGTGCTGGCCGAACGCCGCCGTATTGCGTTGGCGTCGGGCATTCCTGTCGGACGTTGATCGTCCGGCAGCCAGTCTTCCAGCCGGGCGATGGCTTCTTCAAGCCGATCCAGGCGGGTGGCGTAAGACAGCCGCAAGCTGGTGGCCGCGTGGGCAGGCCCGAAATCACGGCCGGGAACAGTGGCCAGCCCTGGGCCGTGCAGCAGCTTCTGGGCGAAGTCGTCGCTGTCCCGACTATAGCGGCTGATGTCCAGGTAGATGTAAAAGGCGCCGTCGGGCTTCACGGGTACATGCAGACCCAGCCTTTCCAGCTCTGGCAACAGGTAGTCGCGCCGCTGTTTGAAGGACAGCCTGCGCTTTTCGAAGATGGCCAATACTTCCGGCTCGAAGCAGCTGATGGCGGCATGCTGCGCCAGACTGGGCGCGCAGATGCACAGGTTTGAGGCAAGCTTGTCCAGGGCGGGAATCATCCATGGCGGGGCGATCATCCAGCCCAGACGCCAGCCGGTCATGTGGAAGTATTTGGAGAAGCTGTTGATGATGACAATGTCATCGTCGAGCGTGAGCGCGCTGGAGGGCGTCTCTTCGTAATAGAGACCCAGGTAGATCTCGTCCATGATGATGAAGCCGCCCCGGCTGCGTACTTCGGTAACGAGTTCACGCAGGGCTTCGCGAGAGATTGTCGTGCCCGTGGGGTTGCTGGGCGAAGCGATCAGCACGCCACGCGAGCGCGGCCCCCAGTGCCGCCGGATATCTTCGGCCGACAAGTGGAAGCGCTGTTCCGCCTGCGCGGGAATCAGTCGCGGCACGCCGCCGGCCGCGATAATGAAATTCTGGTTTGCGGGGTAGGACGGATCAGGAAGCAGGACCTCGTCGCCTGGGTTGATCAGGGCCATTGCGGCAAGCAGGAGCGCACCGGATGCGCCGGCGGTCACCACAATGCGGGCCGGGTCCACAGAGGCGCCATACTGAGCACCATAATGGTGCGCAATGGTCTCGCGAAGCAGAGGCAGCCCCGCAGGCGAGGTGTATCCGCTCAAGCCTGCTCGGGCAGCCCGTTCGAGTGTCTCGACAACCTGGGGCGGGGCCGTAAAATCGGGTTCACCAATACCCAGGCTGATGATGTCCCGGCCTTGCGCGCTCAGAGCAGCCGCCTGCTTGAACATCTCGACGGCATAGAAAGGCATGACGGATTCGGTGCGCAGGGCAAGATTGGACATGATTTGACGTAGCGATCGCAAATAGCGGGGACAATCACGGATTGTAGCCAACCCGTGGCAAACGGGGCCTGAACGAGGAGGATATTCCATGCTATCGGAAGGACGCCGTGCTTTTCTAAGGGGAAGGCGCCCCCCCGCCACCCCGTGGGACCAGTTCTGCAGCCGCTTGCGCAGTCTGGTTGCCGGCGAGCTCACCATACTGGAAACGGGTTCAGACCGGCACGCTGCACGTCTGCTGCTGAAGCAGCCCCTCGACGTCCATCATGCACGCAGCCTCTGTGTGGAATATGGGGTCTGCATGGCCCTGGACGGTGTGGCCGCCACGGCCTCGCAGCCCGGGCCGGTGCTTTGGCTGCGGCCGGGCCGGGAACTCGCGGCCTGCCGTCGTCTCGAGTCCGGCGGCAGCCGCTGGTTCGTGCAACCCGGCTGCCTGCTCGGTGAACTGGAAGCCGCGGGCCTCACTTCCTTTGCCGAGCTGCCTGCCCATCTGACGGTCGCCGCCTGGCTGGCCGACCGCTCATTATGCAATTGGTCCGCCGGCGGCACCGCAGCGTCCGGGCTCGTGCACGCGTCAGCTCTCTTGGCTGACGGCGTGTCCGTGAACCTCGGCGCCTTCGGCACCGAAAACCGCAAGGCGCTCGACCATCTGCGCCTGCAGAAGCTGATTCCGGCGCTTTTCGGCCTGGCTTCGGGGGCGGATGGCCAGGTCTGCGCCGAGCGTTCTGCATGGCCCGCCCGCTACCGGCTCGACGCCCTGTTGCCCGCGCGGGAAGACGCGCTCAATCTTTCGCATCTGTTGTTGGGGCATGGCGGCGACCTGGCCTGGTTGGAATGGGTGGTGATCGACGCCGCGCTGGCGGACCCGGCGGCGGGCGCCGCTTTGCCGCTTGAGTTGCCGTGGGCGGATGACCTGTACATGGAGGAAGGCACCGCTTTTGGCAACGGGTCGGACTACGAAGGGGGCTCCGGCCCCTGCGAAGAGGTCAATCTGGCGCGTGCGGCCCAGGAGCTGGATGCCGGAGTCAAGGCCTTGTTCGACCCCTCCGGGCTCTTCCCGCATCCCGGCCAGGCTCTGTAACGGTTCATCCGGGCGCGCTCGAAGCGCCCAAACCCAGTCGGCAAGCGGCTGGCCGCTGCGTGGGGGACCGTACAAAACGAAAGTTCGCGGCTAGAATGAAGGACCCCGTTTCATTTATTGCATACTCGAATCATGGATGCCAATCTTCGCAAGGCCGCGCTCGAATATCACAAGCAGGGCCGCCCCGGTAAAATCGCCGTGACGCCCACCAAGCAGTTGTCGAACCAGCGCGATCTCGCGTTGGCCTATTCTCCCGGCGTGGCCGCCGCGTGCGAAGAAATCGTCAGCGATCCACAGAACGCGTTCCAATATACCGGCCGCGGCAATCTGGTAGGCGTGATCACGAACGGTACTGCCGTGCTGGGCCTGGGCAATATCGGTGCGCTCGCCTCCAAGCCGGTCATGGAAGGCAAGGCGGTGCTCTTCAAGAAGTTCGCCGGCATCGATGTCTTCGACATTGAAATCAACGAACAGGACCCCGATCGCCTGGTCGACATCATTGCCGGGCTGGAGCCCACTTTCGGGGGCATCAACCTCGAAGACATCAAGGCGCCTGAATGCTTTCACGTCGAGCGCAAGCTCCGTGAACGCATGAACATCCCCGTCTTTCATGACGACCAGCATGGTACGGCCATTTGCGTGACCTCCGCCTTCATCAACGGCCTGACCGTGGTGGGCAAGGACATTTCCCAGGTCAAGGTGGTGGTTTCAGGCGCAGGCGCCGCCGCGCTGGCCTGCCTCGATCTCATGGTCGACATGGGCCTGCCGCTGGAGCAGATCTGGGTATCGGACATCGAAGGCGTGGTGTACAAAGGCCGCACCGTGCTCATGGACCCGGTCAAGGAGCGCTTTGCGCAGGATACCGAGGCCCGCACGCTTGGCGACATCATCAATGATGCAGACGTCTTCCTGGGTCTCTCGGCAGGCGGTGTACTGAAGGCCGACATGGTCAAGCGCATGGCGCCTCGTCCCCTCATCCTTGCCCTGGCCAACCCCAGCCCCGAAATCCTTCCAGAAGACGCACACGCCGTTCGCGACGACGTCGTGATGGCCACCGGTCGTTCGGACTACCCGAACCAGGTGAACAACGTGTTGTGTTTCCCGTATATTTTCCGTGGCGCCCTCGATGTCGGGGCCACGACGATCACCCGCGGTATGGAAAAAGCCGCCGTCCGGGCAATCTGTGAAGTCGCCAAGGAAGAGCAGAACGACGTCGTGGCCGCCGCCTACGGCACTTACGGCGTGTCCTTCGGCCCGGAATATTTCATTCCCAAGCCCTTCGACCCGCGGCTCATCGTCCGTATCAGTCCCGCCGTGGCCCAGGCCGCCATTGATGAAGGCGTGGCGACCCGTCCAATCACCGACATGGAGAGCTACGAAGCCCAGCTCGAGCAGTTCGTCTACCGTTCGGGCGCCTTCATGAAACCGCTGTTTCCGGTGGTCAAGAAGATGGTCCGCGACGGGCTCAAGAGCCGCATCGTCTTTGCCGAAGGGGAAGACGAGCGGGTGCTGCGTGCTGTGCAGATCGTGGTCGATGAAAAGCTGGCCCGGCCCATACTCGTGGGCCGCCCCTCGGTCATCGCTGATCGCATCCAGAAGTACGGCCTGCGTCTGCAGCGCGATCAGGACTACGAAGTCACCAATCCCGACTACGACGAGCGATTCAATCGTTACTGGACCGCATATTGGGAATTGATGTGCCGTCGCGGCATCAGCAAGGAAATGGCGCGCGTGGAAATGCGGCGCCGGCTCACGCTGATCGGTGCAATGATGGTGCACCTGGGCGATGCCGACGGCATGATCTGCGGTACGGTCGGTTCCTATGGCAATCATCTGCGCTTTATCGACGAGGTTATCGGCAAGGCGCCGGGCGTGCGCACTTATGCGGCCATGAATATTCTGCTCCTCGCCGAACACACGCTGGCCCTCGCCGACACACACGTCAATGACAACCCCGATGCGCAGCAGCTCGCGGAAATCACCCTGATGGCCGCCAATGAGATGCGGCGCCTCAACATTGAACCCAAGGTGGCGTTGCTGTCGCGCTCGAATTTCGGCACCGGCAGTTCGTCCTCGGGCGAAAAGATGAAAGAGGCGCTCGGACTGGTGCGGGACGCCGATCCGACGCTCGAGATCGATGGCGAGATGCACGGCGACTGCGCGCTTGATGAGGCCCTGCGCCGCCGCATCCTTCCCACGACGACGCTCACGGGCGCGGCCAACCTGCTGATCTGCCCCAGCGTGGATTCCGGCAACATCGCCTATAACTTGCTGAAGACGGCGGCGGGCGGGAATGTCGCCGTAGGCCCCTTCCTGTTGGGGGCGAATGCGCCCGTCCATATCCTGACATCGAGCTCCACCGTGCGCCGCATCGTGAACATGGCGGCCCTGACCGTCTTCGATGCCAACTCCCCCCGCCAGGCGTGATCCCAGCCCCGCGTCCGCCAGCCCGGTCGGGCTGATCCTGACCGGCGGCGGCGCGCGCGGGGCCTATCAGGCGGGCGTGCTGTCCGGGGTGATCGAATTGCTGAACCCCGAGCACAGCCCGCACTTCACCAGCCCGTTTTCCATCATCTGCGGTACCTCGGCGGGCGCCATCAACGCCGCCGCCTATGCCTGTCATGCCGAGAATCCGCACGCCGCGGTCGACGGCATGCTGCGCATGTGGGCCAATCTGCGCACGGGCATGGTCTACCATGCCGATCCGCTGCGCTTGCTACGCACAGGCCTGCGATGGTTTGGCATGCTGGCCGCTGGCTGGATACTGCCGTCCATGCGCAGCCAGCAGCCGCACTCCCTGCTCGACAACGAACCGTTGGGCGAGCTCTTGGGGGGCGTGCTGGACTTTGACCAGCTGGAGCGCAACTTGGCCGACGGGGTGCTCGATGCGCTGGCGATCACGGCCTCGGGCTACAGCACGGGCGAGCACATCACCTTTTATCAGTCACACGGGGGCATCAAGCCCTGGCGCCGCTCCCTGCGTCGGGCCGTGCCCGCGCACATCGGTGTCGACCATTTGTTGGCCTCATCAGCCATTCCTTTCGTGTTTCCGGCCAAGGCAATGTTGGTTCATGGCCACACTGAGTGGTGCGGTGATGGATCGATGCGTCACCTCGCGCCGATCAGCCCCGCCATCCACCTGGGAGCGGAAAAAATCTTTGTCGTGGGAACGAGTTACCGCGATGAGACGCATCCCGAACGGCGCAGTCATGACCCGCTGTACCCGTCCTTGGCACAGATCGGGGGGCATGTTCTATTCAGTATTTTCCAGGATACCGTCGCAAGCGACTTCGAAAGTATGGAGCGGGTAAATGGTTTGCTTGCACAGCTCCCGCCAAATGGATTAAAAAGCCAGTCGCTGCGGCCGGTCAGCACATTGGCAATTACGCCGAGCCGGTCGCTGGACGAATTGGCTATGGCCCACCTCAGAGAGATGCCGCGCGCGGCGCGTACCCTGTTCGCGGTTCTCGGTGTATCGTCTAGGTCCGGGAACAGGGCGGGTGCCGCCTTGATTTCATACTTGTTGTTCGAGGGGAGTTATACGCAGGCACTCATCGAGCTGGGCCGTGCCGACAGCATGAGTCGTGCAGAGGAAGTGCATGCGTTTTTCAAGGAGACGCCCGGATGAGCCAGGTGCAATCAGTGCAGGAAAAATTGCAGAAAGGTGGCTTGGTGGACGTTTCATCCACAGAGCGGGATGAAGTGATCGAGGCCGCCAACGAGGTCGGTTTGACTGCGTTGGTCGTGGATTGCGACCGGGCACGCAGTCGTTCAGCGGTATTGCGTGCCGTGGTCAAGGCGGTCGATTTCCCCGAGTTCTTCGGAAGCAATCTCGACGCCCTGTACGACTGCCTATGCGATACCGTGCTCGACCAAAAGGCCGGGCTGTTCCTGTGGTTCCACAATCTCCATTCGGGCGATCCCGCGCTGGAACGAGACGCCGTCGCCATCGAAAGCGTCTGCGCCGATGTGGTGCAGTTTGCCGCCAACAATGGCCGCAGCTTTGCCTACCACTTCGTGCACGCCGGCCGGCATCCCGACCCGGAGCCCGGCGTCGCGCCCACTCCTTATTCCGGCTCCGCCGACGAATAAAAGTCGGGCCGGACCACGATTTTTCATATGGTGAAGATCGTGGTCTGACCCCGATTCTTTACCGATTCTTTAATCCCAGCGCTTGATGGCGGCGAGGGCTGCCATGAGGGCGATGCCGGCGGTTTCCGTCCGCAGGATGCGGCGTCCGAAATGCACGAGGGTGAGCTCATGCTGTTGCATCAGGGTCAGCTCCTCATCAGACCAACCGCCTTCAGGGCCGATCATCAAGGCCAGCGGGCCCTGATGGTCTTGCACCGCGTCGGCAAGATTGGCCCCCGCCTCGGGGTGGCAGGCCAGGCGCAACAGTGCGGGGTCGGCAGTTTCCAGCCAATTCATCAGGCTCTGCGGCGGAGCGACGTTCATGATCCGGTTGCGGCCGCATTGTTCGCCGGCCGCCACGGCAATGCGTTGCCAATGCCGCAGGCGTTTTTCCCGCCGGTCCCCCGAAAGCTGAATGACACTGCGTTGCGCCGTGATGGGCACGACCTGCGACACGCCCATTTCAACGGCCTTCTCCACGATCCAATCCATCTTGTCGCCGCCGGCGATGCCCTGTACCAAGACGGTCTGCACCGGCAGTTCGAGGTCTACGTCTTCGTGTGCGCCCAATTGCGCCCACGCGCGCCGGCCTTCGATTTCCAGAGTGCCTGGATAATGGCCGCCGGCACCATCGAACAGGGTGATGGGGCTACCGTCGCGCAAACGCAGTACGCGCACGGCATGGTGGGCGAGGGCGTCAGGCAGCTCGATGCGCTGATTTGCCGCAAGGGGGAAGGGGCAATGGAAACGGGGTCGGCTCATGCGTTCAAGCGTCTACAGGGAATCATCGAAGGCGGATGGCGAGCGCTCTGCGGTGCCATGCAGCCGCGGGCCAGGGCCAATGATACCTTCGGGCTGCCGAATAAGCCTGCGGTGCTTATGCACACCGCTTCGGCCATTCGGGGCTCGCTTTGCGCCGGTGGTAAAATCCCTAGCTTTGTAAACTCTGATCGACGAGGCCTTGCCGGCTGCCGCGGCGGGCCTTTCGCAAATTCCCAATGAGCCACACGCCAGCCCAAGTCATGTCCATGGCAAACGCCATTCGCGCGCTGTCCATGGACGCGGTCCAACAAGCCAATTCCGGGCATCCCGGCGCTCCGATGGGCATGGCCGAGATCGCCGTCGCATTGTGGTCGCGTCACCTGCGCCACAATCCCGCCGACACCGCCTGGCCTGACCGCGATCGTTTCGTGCTGTCGAACGGCCACGGGTCGATGCTGATCTATTCCCTATTGCACCTGACCGGCTACGACCTTCCGATTGATGAACTGAAACAGTTCCGTCAGCTGCATTCGCGCACCCCCGGCCACCCCGAAGTCGGCATCACCGCCGGCGTGGAAACCACCACCGGCCCCTTGGGCCAGGGTATTGCCAACGCGGTGGGCATGGCGTTGGCGGAAGCGCTGATGGCGGGCGAGTTCAACCGCGACGGCCACACCATCGTCGACCATTACACCTACGCCTTTGTGGGCGATGGCTGCCTCATGGAAGGCATTTCCCACGAAGTGTGCTCGCTGGCCGGCACGCTGGGCCTCTCCAAGCTCATCGTCTTCTACGATGAGAACGGCATTTCCATCGACGGCAAGATCGACGCCTGGTTTGGCGACGATACGCCGGGGCGCTTCGAAAGCTATGGCTGGAATGTGATCCGTGAGGTCGACGGCCATGACGTCGCCGCCATTGACCGCGCGATCGCGCAGGCTAAGCAGCAATCCACGCATGGCCGCAAACCCACGCTTATTTGCTGTCGCACTGTCATCGGCAAGGGCGCTCCCAATGCAGCAGGCTCCGAAAAGGTGCACGGTGCTCCACTGGGCGGTGATGAGATCAAGGCGACCCGCGCCGCTATCGGCTGGCCGTATGGCCCCTTCGAGGTGCCCGCGGACGTCTATGAGGCCTGGAACGCCCGTGCCACCGGTGCGGACATGCAAGCTGAATGGCAGGCCCGCTTCGACGCCTACGCCGCTGCCTTCCCCGCAGAAGCCGCTGAATTCCGCCGACGCATGGCCGGCGACCTGCCGGCTGATTTCGCGCAACAGGCCCAGGCTTTCATCCAGGCGACTAACGAAAAGGCGGAAACAATCGCCACCCGCAAGGCGTCTCAGCTGGCGCTCACCGCCTACGCGCAGATGTTGCCCGAGATGCTTGGCGGTTCTGCTGACCTGACCGGTTCGAACCTGACCGACTGGAAGGGCGTGGTGCCTGTGCGTGCGGGCGAAGCCAAGGTCCAGGCCGGCCGTCATATCAATTATGGTGTGCGCGAATTCGGCATGGCCGCGGTCATGAACGGCTTGGCGCTGCATGGCGGCTACCTGCCCTATGGCGGCACCTTTCTGACTTTTTCCGATTATTCCCGCAATGCCGTGCGCATGGCCGCGCTCATGAAGCAGCGCGTGGTGCATGTCTTCACTCACGACTCCATCGGACTGGGCGAAGATGGTCCCACCCACCAGCCCATCGAGCACGCCGCCAGCCTCCGCCTGATTCCCAATCTGCATGTTTGGCGCCCATGCGACACGACCGAGACGGCCGTGGCGTGGGCATGCGCACTGGAGCGGCCTGCCAGCATCGGCATGCAGGTCCATGACGGCGGGCCAACCGCCTTGCTGCTCTCGCGTCAGAATCTGCCCTTCGTGCCTCGCGACGCTCAAACCATTGATGCGATCGCACGCGGTGGCTACGTGCTGAGTGATGCGCCCCAGGCGCGCGCCGTCATCATCGCCACCGGATCCGAAGTCGCGCTCGCCCTGGAGGCCCAGAAAGCGCTGGACGAACGCGGCATCGCGGTGCGCGTGGTGTCCATGCCCTGCACGGAACGCTTCGACAGCCAGGACGCCCAATGGCGTGAGTCCGTTCTGCCCAAGGGGCTGCCCCGCGTTGCGGTGGAAGCCGGCACGACGACGGGCTGGTACAAATACGTCGGTATCGACGGGGCGGTCATCGGCATCGATTCCTTCGGTGAATCCGCGCCGGCAGGGGCATTGTTCAAGCATTTCGGTCTGACTGCGGAGCGAGTGGCTGCAGCGGTCGAACAGGTTCTATAAACAGGAGATCCAGAAATGACGATTCGCGTGGCGATCAACGGTTATGGGCGTATCGGCCGCAACATCCTGCGTGCCCACTACGAAGACGGCAAGGAGCACGACATCGAGATCGTGGCCATCAACGATCTGGGTGACCCCAAGACCAACGCGCACCTGACCCAGTACGACAGCGCGCACGGCCGTTTCCCGGGAACCGTGTCCGTCGACGGCGACTACATGGTAGTGAATGGCGACAAGATTCGCGTGCTGGCCAACCGTGATCCATCGGCACTGCCCTGGGGCGAACTGAACGTCGACGTGGTGCTCGAATGCACCGGCTTCTTCACGAGCAAGGAAAAGGCCAGTGCGCACCTGAAGGGCGGCGCAAAGAAGGTCATCATCTCCGCACCCGGCGGCAAGGACGTCGACGCCACCATTGTGTACGGGGTGAACCACGACGTGCTCAAGGCTTCCGACACGGTCATTTCCAACGCTTCGTGCACCACCAACTGCCTGGCACCGCTGGTCAAGCCCCTGCACGAAAAAATCGGTCTGGTGAATGGCCTGATGACCACCATCCACGCCTATACCAACGACCAGGTTCTGACCGACGTCTACCATTCCGACCTGCGTCGCGCCCGTTCGGCCACCCAGAGCATGATCCCGACCAACACCGGCGCGGCTGCCGCCGTTGGCCTGGTGCTGCCGGAACTCAACGGCAAGCTCGACGGTTTCGCCATCCGCGTGCCGACCATCAACGTGTCCATCGTCGATCTGTCCTTTGTCGCTGCGCGCGAGACCTCGGTCGAAGAAGTGAACGGCATCCTCAAGGAAGCCTCCGAAGGCGCGCTGAAGGGCATTCTGGACTTCACGAACGAGCCGCTGGTATCGATCGACTTCAACCACAGCCCGGCTTCGAGCACGGTCGATTCGCTGCTCACCAAAGTGTCGGGCAGTCTGGTCAAGGTGTCTTCCTGGTATGACAACGAGTGGGGTTTCTCCAATCGCATGCTCGACACCACGGTTGCATTGATGAACGCGAAGTAATCGGCGAAGTCATCAGCGCATTGATCACCGGAGAAGGGCGGGACAACCCGCCCTTCTTTTATCGAAAAATCCCTGAAGCTCTTCTTCAAGATTTCCCAACATGACTACAGTCCAGACCCTGTCCTCGCTGGCGCAATCGGGCGCCCTTGCCGGCAAGCGCGTGTTCATCCGTTCCGATCTCAATGTCCCGCTGCGGGATGGCCGCATCACCGAAGACACGCGCGTGCGTGCATCGGTACCGGCCATCCGCATGGCGCTTGAAGGCGGGGCCGCAGTCATGGTGACCTCCCATTTAGGGCGGCCGACGGAGGGCGAGGTCCGGCCCGAAGACACGCTGGCGCCGGTGGCGTCGCGCCTGTCCGAACTGCTGGGCCAGCCGGTGCGCCTGGTGCAGGACTGGGTAGAGGGCGTCGAACTGGAGCCGGGCGAAGTGGTGCTGCTCGAGAACTGTCGCTGCAATCCGGGCGAGAAGAAGGACGACGAAGGGCTGGCCCGCAAGATGGCCTCGCTGTGCGATGTATACGCCAATGATGCCTTTGGCACCGCGCACCGGGCCGAAGCCACCACGCACGGTATCGCGCGGTTTGCCCCGATTGCTTGCGCCGGCCCATTGCTGGAAGCCGAGCTCGCGGCACTGGGGCGCGCCTTGAGCGAGCCGAAGCGCCCGCTGGTGGCGATCGTCGCCGGATCCAAGGTGTCGACCAAGCTTTCCATCTTGCGGGCCTTGTCGGAAAAGGTCGACCAGCTGGTCGTGGGCGGCGGCATTGCCAATACCTTCATGCTGGCGGCGGGGCTGCCCATTGGAAAATCGCTGGCCGAGGCCGAGCAGGTGGGCGAAGCCCGTGCCGTCATCGAGAAGATGAAGCAGCGAGGCGCAGATGTGCCGATTCCCGCAGACGTGGTGTGCGCCAAGTCTTTCAGCGCGGACGCGGAAGCCGCTGTCAAACAGGCCGCCGATGTGGCGGAAGACGACATGATTCTGGACATTGGTCCGCGTACGGCCGAAGAGCTGGCCTCCATTCTGGCGAAGGCCGGCACCATTGTGTGGAACGGGCCGGTCGGAGTCTTCGAGTTCGATGCCTTTGCCAAGGGTACCGAGACGGTGTCGAAAGCCATCGCCGAATCGCCTGCGTTCTCTATCGCCGGCGGCGGGGACACCCTTGCGGCTATCGCCAAGTACGGCATTACCGACGATATCGGCTACATTTCCACCGGGGGCGGGGCCTTTCTGGAGTTCCTGGAAGGCAAGAAGCTGCCCGCCGTGGCGGTGCTTGAAGCGCGCGCCGCGGGCTGAGGCGATCGGCTGGTGCGTCGATATGGCGGCCGCGCCACGCCGGAGGTCTTTACGGTCTTTCACGAAGGAGCAGGAATGACGACGTACATGAACTTCATCGATAACGAATGGACGGCCGCCTACGACGGACGCACCGTGGAAGTGGTGGACCCTTCCACGGGTGCAGCGTTCGCGCAAGTTGCCCGTTCGGGTGGATCCGAAGTCGGGCGGGCCGTGCAGGCGGCGCGGCACGCCTTCGAGGGAGACTGGGGCGCGATGGCGCCTGCCGTGCGCAGCCGCCTGATGTTGCGCATTTCCCGGGCACTGCTCGATCATGTCGATGAGCTGGCCGCCCTGGAGCAGCGCGATACGGGCAAGCCGTCGGGCCAGGCCCGTGCCGATGCGATGGCCGCCGCACGCTACTTCGAGTTCTACGCCGGAGCCGTCGACAAGCTGCACGGGCAGACCATCCCCTATCCGAGGGAATTCACCGTGCTCACCCTGCGCGAGCCGCACGGTGTGACCGGCCATATCGTGCCGTGGAATTATCCCCTGCAGATCTTCGGGCGCAGCGTCGCGGCCTCGCTGGCTGCTGGCAACGCCTGCGTGGTCAAGCCTGCAGAAGACGCCTGCCTGTCGCTGCTGCGTGTCGCCCAGATATGCGCCGATACGGGTCTGCCGCCGGGCGCGTTGAACATCGTGACCGGCCTGGGCATGGAAGCCGGGGCCGCCCTGGCAGCGCACCCGGGCATTGATCACATCTCGTTCACCGGCTCTCCGCAGACCGGGCAGGCGGTGCAGCAGGCTGCAGCGGCGAATTTCGTCCCTGTGACGCTCGAGCTGGGCGGCAAGTCGCCGCAGATTGTTTTCTCCGATGCCGACATCGAAGCCGCCCTGCCGGTGCTCCTGAATGCCATCATCCAGAATGCCGGCCAGACCTGCTCCGCCGGCAGCCGGGTACTGATCCAACGGGCCGTGTATTCCGACGTCATGAATCGGCTGGGCGAACTGTTCAAGGCCACACGCACGGGCTCCGCCGGCGACGACCCCGACTGCGGTCCTCTCATCAATGCACGCCAGCTGGCGCGTGTGCAGGATTTCCTGCAACACGCGGATGCTGCGGGCATCTCGGTGGTGGCGCGTGGCCAGCTCGACGCCAATGCGCCCGAAGGCGGTTTCTATCAGGTGCCCGTGCTATTGGGCGATGTGCCGCCTGAACACCGCCTGGCCCAGGAAGAGATCTTCGGACCGGTGCTCTGCGCCATTCCCTTCGATACTGAAGACGAGGCCATACGTATCGCCAACGGCACGCCTTACGGACTGGTGGCGGGGGTGTGGACCCAGGATGGCGGCCGGCAATTCCGTCTGGCTCGTCGTCTTCGTGCCGGCCAAGTGTTCATTAACAACTACGGCGCGGCGGGCGGTGTGGAGCTGCCCTTCGGCGGCTCGGGCCAGTCCGGCTTTGGACGCGAGAAAGGCTACGAAGCGCTGTACGGGTTCACCCGGCTCAAGACAGTGGCAATCCGACATGACTGAATCCCCACGCATTCATCGCCAACACCCTGACCAGCTCATCGTGGGGCTGGTGTCGGTGTCCGACCGGGCCGCAAGCGGCGGCTACGCGGATCAGGGCATTCCCGCCCTGCAAAGCTGGCTGGAATCTGCGCTGAAGGACGCACCGCACTTCGCCACCCGACTGGTTCCGGACGAGCAGGAACAGATTTCCCGTGCGCTCATCGAGCTGGTGGACGAAGTCGGTTGCGATCTGGTGCTCACCACCGGCGGCACGGGTCCCGCGCGCCGGGATGTCACTCCAGAGGCCACACTGGCCGTGGCCAGTCGCGAGCTTCCCGGCTTCGGGGAGCAAATGCGTCAAGTGAGTCTGGCGTTCGTGCCCACGGCCATTCTTTCGCGTCAGGTCGCGGTGCTCCGCGAAATCGAAGGCCATGCTGCGCTCATCATCAATCTTCCGGGTCAGCCCAAGGCCATACGGGAAACCCTGGAAGGCCTGCGCGACGATGCCGGAAAGGTGCGAGTGCCGGGCGTATTCGCCGCCGTACCTTATTGCCTGGACCTGATCGGCGGGCCTTATGTCGAAACTCAGGACACTGTGGTGAAGGCTTTCCGGCCGAAAAGCGCCATACGGGCTTGAAGGCGGCGGGGGGCGAAGGCCTCAAGCAAACATTCGTGTTCACCCTTAAAATCCACTCTGATTCCGTATTCAACCCATCATCAAGACTCAGGAGGTCAAGACATGGCCCTAGTTTCCATGCGCCAGCTGCTGGATCACGCAGCCGAGAACGGTTACGGCATTCCGGCGTTCAACGTCAATAACCTGGAGCAGGTCCAGGCCATCATGGAAGCGGCAGCCGAGACGGACAGCCCGGTGATCATGCAGGCCTCGGCCGGTGCCCGCAAGTATGCAGGCGAAGGCTTCCTCAAGTATCTGATCCAGGCGGCCGTCGAGTCCTACCCCCATATCCCCGTGGTCATGCACCAGGACCACGGCCAGTCGCCGGCGATTTGCCAGGGCGCCATCGACCTGGGCTTCTCCAGCGTCATGATGGATGGTTCCCTGATGGAAGACGGCAAGAGCATTGCCGACTACGAGTACAACGTCGACGTCACGCGCCGCGTGGTCGAGATCGCTCACAAGCTGGGCGTCACCGTGGAAGGTGAACTGGGCTGCCTGGGTTCCTTGGAAACCATGATGGGCGACAAGGAAGACGGTCACGGCGCCGAAGGCACCATGACCCGCGAGCAATTGCTGACCGACCCCGAGCAGGCCGCCGACTTCGTGCGCCGCACCCAGCTGGATGCCCTGGCGATCGCCATCGGCACCAGCCACGGCGCCTACAAGTTCACGCGCAAGCCCACAGGCGACATCCTGTCCATCCAGCGCGTCAAGGAGATCCACGCCCGCCTGCCCAACACCCACCTGGTCATGCACGGCAGCTCCAGCGTGCCCCAGGAATTGCTGGCGGAAATCCGTGAATTTGGCGGTGACATGAAGGAAACCTATGGCGTTCCGGTCGAGGAAATCCAGGAAGCCATCAAGTACGGTGTGCGCAAGGTCAACATCGACACCGATATCCGCCTGGCCATGACCGGTGCAATCCGTCGTTTCATGGGCGAGAACCCTTCCAAGTTCGACCCGCGCGAATACCTGAAGCCCGCCCGCGCCGCCGCAAAGGCCATCTGTGTGGCGCGCTACCAGCAGTTCGGCACGGCCGGCAACGCGTCGAAGATCAAGGCGATTCCCTTGACCGAGATGGCGCAACGCTACGCCAGCGGCGAGCTCAAGCAGGTCGTGCAATAAACCGCGGCAAGCCGCAACACAACTGAATGTTCAAGGATGACATCGTGGTACAGGCTCTCCATCAATCGACCATCAAGTCCCTGCCGTTGCTGGGGCGTGGCAAAGTGCGTGACATGTACGCGGTGGGAGACGACAAGCTCCTGATCGTGGCGACGGACCGCATTTCTGCTTTCGATGTCATTCTGGACGACCCCGTGCCGGGAAAGGGCGAAGTGCTCACGCGCCTCACCGATTTCTGGCTCGATAAGCTCGGGCATGTCATCCCCAATCATTCCACGGGCGTTGATCCCGCAGATATCGTCGCACCGGAAGAACGCGAGCAGATCGAGGGGCGTGCGGTGGTGGTCAAACGCCTGCGTCCCATCCTGGTTGAATGCGTGGCGCGCGGCTATCTGATCGGTTCCGGCTGGAATGATTACCGGGCCACGGGTGGTGTCTGCGGCATCGCCCTGCCCGCAGGCATGCAGCAGGCGGGGCGTCTGCCCGAACCCATTTTTACCCCAGCCGCCAAGGCGGAGTTCGGGCTGCATGACGAAAATGTCAACTTCGATTACGTGGTGAACGAAGTCGGTGCCGACCTCGCCCATGAACTGCGCGACATCACCTTGCGTCTCTATACTGAGGCGGCGGAATTCGCTGCCAGCAAGGGCATCATCATCGCCGACACCAAATTCGAGTTCGGCCTCGACGAAGCGGGGCGGCTCCACCTTATGGACGAAGTCCTGACTCCCGATTCCTCGCGTTTCTGGCCGGCCGATGGCTATGCAGAAGGCATCAGCCCGCCTTCGTTCGACAAGCAATTCGTGCGCGACTGGTTGGAAACCCAGGAGTGGGACAAGACTCCTCCGGCACCGCGCTTGCCCGCCGATGTATTGCAAAAGACCGCCGCCAAGTACCGCGAGGCGCTTGACCGCCTGGTGGCCTGAGCCGGTTGACGCCACCATTCTTTACAGGCAGGGCAGAAGATGAGCACGAGCAACGATTTGGCAGCGGCGATCTCCGCCAGTGCTGCCCCAGCGCCCCTGATCGGGGTGATCATGGGCTCTTCCAGCGACTGGGACGTCATGAAACATGCCGTCGCCATTCTCGAAGAATTCGGCATTCCTCATGAAACCCGGGTGGTGTCGGCGCATCGCATGCCGCTCGACATGGTCGAATACGGTGAATCCGCGACCCAGCGTGGCCTGCGCGGAATCATCGCAGGCGCCGGCGGCGCCGCCCATCTTCCGGGAATGATGGCGGCTTTGACTCCCGTGCCGGTCTTTGGCGTACCGGTTCCGTCTCGTTATCTGCGCGGCGAAGACTCTCTGCTTTCCATTGTGCAGATGCCCAAGGGCGTGCCGGTGGCGACCTTCGCCATCGGCGAGGCTGGCGCCGCGAACGCGGCGCTGCACGTGATCGCCACCCTGGCCACCACTGACCCCGCGCTGCGCGCCCGGCTGCAAACCTTCCGCAGTCGCCAGACCGATGCGGCGCGCGCCATGGTGGTGCCGCCGCACGTGTTGATGTAGCCGGAACGATTAATACAAGGTTTATACATGAACGGACAAGGCGAGTCCTCGCCCATTCTGCCGGGCCAGTGGCTCGGCATGATAGGGGGAGGCCAGCTCGGGCGCATGTTCTGCCATGCCGCCCAGGACCTGGGGTACAAGGTCGCGGTACTGGACCCGGATACCCGAAGCCCCGCGGGCGCGGTGGCGGATTTGCATATCCGGGCGCCTTACGACGACCCGGCGGCGCTCGATGAGCTTGCCGCCCGCTGCGTTGCAGTCACGACGGAGTTCGAGAACGTTCCTGCTGCCAGTCTGGAAGCGCTTGCTCGCAGCACGGTTACCCGGCCTGGGGCGGACGCGGTGGCCGTCGTTCAGGACCGTATCCGCGAGAAGGCCTTCCTGAAATCCACCGGTGTGCCCGTGGCGCCGTATTGTCCGGTCCAGCAAGCTGCCGATCTGGAGAATGCATCCGAGAACCTGTTTCCGGGGATACTCAAGGCCGCCCGGCTGGGTTACGACGGAAAGGGCCAGGCGCGCGTAGCGAATCGTGCAGAGGCACTTCACGCCTTTCATGAATTTGGTGGTGTGCCCTGCGTGCTGGAAGCCATGCTTCCCCTGGCGCGCGAAATTTCCGTGGTGCTTGCGCGTGGGGCCGATGGCGGTACGGCCGTCTTCCCTTCCGCAACGAATGAGCATCGCGGCGGTATTCTGGCCGTGTCCACGGTCGACGCCGACAAGGTGAGCGATCCGCTACAGAATGAAGCGGGGGCGGCTGCCTTGCGCATCGCCGAGGTTCTGGAGTACGTGGGTGTCTTATGCGTGGAATTCTTCGTCCTGGCCGACGGGCGTCTCGTTGCCAATGAGATCGCGCCACGCCCCCACAATAGCGGCCACTACACCATGAACGCGAGCGTGACGAGTCAGTTTGAACAACAGGCACGGGCCACGGCCGGCTTGCCCTTGGGCGATACAGGGCTGCTCTCTTCCGTCGTCATGCTGAATTTGCTGGGCGACCTGTGGTTCGACGCCGACAGTGGCGCGAAGCGCGAGCCGGACTGGCCGGCAGTTCTCGCCGTGCCCGGCGCCCAGCTCCATCTGTATGGAAAGGCGGAGGCCCGGCCCGGCCGGAAGATGGGGCATGTGAATGTCTTGGGCACAACGCTGACACAGGCGGTGGAGCGGGCGCAACGGGTGGCCGCTGCACTTGGGCTGGCCATGGAAGCCGAGGCATGAACACAGGTGGGCGACCAGCGGAAGGCTCCGCCCCGCAGTCGGAAGGCCAGGCGCACGCTGCCGTGGGCACTGATCCGGAACCGTCTGGACCGGAACTGTCCAGACCGGAACTGTCGACTCAGATGCTGGATCGAGCAGCCCGTCGGCTGCTGGGAGGGGAGCTTGTAGCGTTTCCGACCGAGACGGTCTACGGACTGGGCGCGGATGCTGAAAATCCCGACGCCGTGGCGCGCATTTATGAGGCAAAGGGCCGGCCCTCCAACCACCCCGTGATTGTGCATGTGGCGCCCGATGCAGACCTGTCCTACTGGGCGCGTAGTATTCCCTCGGTCGCCCATGCGCTTGTGCAGGCTTTCTGGCCTGGCCCGCTTACGTTGATTTTGCCCCGGGCTTCGAACATTTCGCCCGCGGTCAGTGGCGGCCAGGACAGCATAGGCCTGCGGTGCCCCTCACATCCGGTGGCGCAAGAGCTGTTGCGGCGATTCGCAGCCCTGAAAGGTGGGCAGGGCGGTGTGGCGGCGCCTTCCGCCAACAAGTTCGGCCAGGTGTCACCCACTCAGGCCGCGCATGTGCGTCACGAGTTTCCCGAGCTGGACGACTCCACCCTGCTGGTGCTGGAAGGCGGGCCTTCCCATGTGGGAATCGAATCGACGATTCTCGACCTGTCGCGACTGGACGAGGGCATGGGTCCGGTGCTGCTGCGCCCCGGCCACGTTTCCGC
>JAEWFK010000001.1 GCA_023388835.1 Pseudomonadota bacterium
TTGCTGGATGCCATGGGCCAAGGTAACTACCAGGCTTTCGTGGGCCAGGGCACCCCGGAGTTCGCGGCGCTGGGCGAAGCGCAGTTCACCCAGGTGGCCAATGCCATCGGCCCGCGCCTGCAGAAAGGCTACACCGTCGAACACCTGGGCAACCTGCGACAGCAGGGCCTGGACATCTCCGTATGGAAGGTGAGCTTCAAGGACCAGGGCGACGACCTGCTTGCAACCCTCAACGTCAGGGATGGCCGCGTCGGGGGCTTCTTCCTGCGCTGATGCCTGAGCTGATGCCTGAGCTGATGCGTCTGCAGATGAACCTCTTCGAGCAGCCCGAAGATCTTCGCGCACTGGAGGCAGCGGTCACGCTGCTCGAAGCGCCGTCGCTCACCATTCGGATTGCCAATTTGATCGGCACACCCGTGGAGTGGGCCATGGAGCGCCTGCCTGGCGCCAGCGCCGCCCGGATACAGAAAGGGGTTCATATGGCGCTGGACAAGGCGGTGGCCGGCGCCTTGCGAACCATGGACAAATCTTCCGCTGGGGCCGCCCGTCCAAAAACCCACACTGCTCTGGCCGCGGCCTCGGGAGCCATGGGCGGTTTCTTCGGCCTGAAGGGCACCCTGGTGGAGCTGCCCATCACCACCACGATCATCATGCGCTCGGTGGCCGACATTGCTCGCAGCCAAGGCTTTGCGATCACTGATCCCCTGGTGCAGGGCGAATGCGTACAGGTTTTCGCATTGGGCGGGCGTTCCAAACACGATGATGCGGCGGAATCCGCCTACTATGCAACCCGCGTGGGCCTGACCGAATTCGCAAAGGAAACCGCCAAGGCGCTGGCCCAGAGCGCCGCACAACAGACCGCCAAGGCGACCGCCCAAGGTTTTCAGTTCACGCCTTCCCAAGCCGCCGCCTGGCTGGCCCAGATCATCGAGGCCGTCGCGCAGCGATTTGGAGTCAAGGTGACGGAGAAACTGGCGCTGCAAGCCGCCCCGGTACTGGGTGCCGTGAGCGGGGCCGCCATTAACGCCCTATTCATTTCCCACTACCAGAACATGGCGCGCGGCCATTTCATCGTCAAACGCCTGGAAATGGAATACGGCGAAGCGGCGGTACGGGCGGCCTATGAGCAGCTGCGGGCGAAGGAAACACGGACCGGCTGAAGAGCCCTGAGCAATACGCGCGCCGTCTGCTCCTCTGGATCACTGTCTACACCGCAGGATCAGTTTGGCAGTTCAGCCGCCCATCATGTTGTCCGGCAACCATGTGACCAGGAAGGGAAACAGGAAGAGGATTGCCGTTGTCACGAACTCCATGATCACGAACCACCACGCCCCCTTGAAGATGTCCATGAGCGGCGTGTTCCGATCTATGCCTGCAATGACGAACACGTTCAGCCCTACGGGGGGCGTGATCAGCCCGACCTCGCACATCTTTACCGCGAGAATGCCAAACCAGATGGGATCGAAGCCCAGCGACACGACCGCCGGGAAGACGATGGGCAGCGTGATGACGAGCATTGAGAATGCGTCGAGAAACATGCCCAGCGGAAAATACAGCGCCAGCAAGAGCAGGATGACGGCCCACCCCGGAACCGGAGCGTTGATGACGAGTTCCGAGATGTACTGGGGCACCTGGGCCAGTGTCAGGAAGTAGCTGAAGATGCCCGCTCCGATCATCGTGAAGAGGATCATGACGGTGGTCGTCACGGATGATCGGCAGCTCTCGTAAACATGCTGCATCAAGCGGGGACGAGCCGTGCGCGAGAAGATCAGTAACAGGGCGGCTGCGAATGCCCCGACCGCTCCGGCCTCGGTCGGTGTAAACACCCCCAGGTAGATACCGCCCAGCACGATGACGAAGAGCACCAGCACCTGCCAGGCGTCGCTGAGCGATCGCAGGCGGCCCTTCCAGGGCGTGACGGGGACCTTGCTCAGGTCTCCGGTGAGTGAAGGGTTGCGCTTGCAAAGCAGCCAGATTCCGGCCACGAAGACCAGCGTTGAAAGGATGCCGGGAATGATACCGGCGATCAGCATCTTGCCGGCGGAGACCTCCGTGAGGGCGGCATAGAAAATCAACAGAACGCTGGGAGGAATCAGGACACCCAGCACGCCTCCCGCTGCCACGGAACCGGCGCCCAGCCGGGCGTCATAACCGGCGCGGCGCATTTCAGGTATCGCCACTGAACCCACCGTCGCGGCGGTCGCAACGCTGGAGCCGGAGGTGCACGCGAATCCGGCGCTTGTCAGAATGCTCGCCATGGCGAGCCCGCCTGGCTTGTGCCCCACCCATTTCCGGGCCACGCTGAACAGCCGCTGGCCCACGCCGGCGTGGTGAGCAAACGCGCCCATCAGGATGAACAACGGAATCACGGTCAGAAGATAGGATGCCGACTGATGATAAGAAAACGCCTTGAGTCGATTCAAGACGAAAGCAAAGTCTTCCAGCAGGAAAATGCCGAGAATCCCCGACAGCCCCAGCGCAGCGAACACAGGAATGCCGATCGCAAGAAAGGCCAGCAGCAGCCCGAGCGAGATAAAGGTGATCTGAATTTCATCCATGTCAGCTACCTTGTGAGTCCTGTTCAATCGAACCCGGCGTGCTTGCTGCCTGCGGGAAAGCGGTTTCGCCGACGGGATGACCCATCAATTCGCCGACAGCGTGAATGATCAGCTGAAGAAAGCCCGTCCAGAGCCCGATGGCCAAAGCAATCTTCACCCACCAGATCGGTACCTCGACATAGCCCCAACGAAACTCTTTTATTTGCGTGGAGTGAATGGCGTCCTGAGTGGCGGGGTAGGCAAGCACGCCCACCACGAAAGCGGCCGCGAGCCATGCCACGGCGTTCATGGCTCGTCGGGCGCCGGGGCTCAGGCTCTTATGTAGCAATGTCACACGAATATGAGCGTCGTCTTGTTGAGTCCAGCACAGGCCCATGAACACCAGCAGCACCATACTCAATTCCGCCAGCTCGAACACGCCCGAAATGGGGCGTCCCGTCACGGCTCGCGTGGCAATGTCCAGTGTCGTTCCCAGCATGAGGAACAGGAGGGCGGAGACGGCGATCATTCCCAAGACATTGGAAACCCGCCGCAGCAGAAAAAAGACTTTTGTCATGATGGGAAACCCCGCCTAGGTCAAGCCGGCAGTGGCGTCGCCGGAATCACGCCGGCGCGTGAGGCGGCGACGCCGGGGAAGGAGCGGGCCGTCCGGTCAGGATGCCGCGATTTCGCTTGGACGAAGCAATTTGCCGGCGCCATCGTATTTCTGGATGGCGGCGTCGATGAGTCTCTGCATTTTCTGCCCGTCGATGCCGGCGGGTTTCGCGACGGTGTCGCGCCAAGCGTTGACTTGTGCCGGTTGCACGGTTTCACGCGCCCTCTTCTGTTCCGCTTCGGACAGGGTATTGAATTTCACGCCCCCTTGCTTCGCAATGCCGACATATTCCTTTGCTGCAGCGGTATAGATCTCGATGTATTTTCCGGCGTAAATCTCATCGACGATCTGATCGCTGACCTTCTTGACTTCGTCGGGCAGCGAGTTCCACGTATCGATGTTCATGATGGTCGTGGAAGGACCATGCGGGCCATCGCCGATGTTGGTGAAGTGCGGCGCAATTTCTTGCAGCTTGTAAGCCACTGCGGTAATGAAGTCGAAACCGTACACGCCATCCAGTACGCCGCGTTCCAGTGCGGTATAGACCTCGGGTGCCGCCATCGGGATCGCTGTGCCGCCCAGCCGCTCGATGACGTCGGTCGCCACGCCATAACCGCGGATGCGTTTGCCCTTGATGTCATCCAGGGACGTGATGGGCGTGCGTGTCACCAGTGGCGCGTAATACCAGTTGGTCCAGTACAGCACCTTGGAACGGTGGCGCTTCTCCCATTCGTCGCGCAGCGGCTGGAACTGCTCGTACACGTCGCGGCAAACCAACTGGAGAGAATCGGCGCGCTGCATGCGGAAATACCACTCGAGACCGCGCGTCACCGGGAGATCGGCCTGATAGTAGCCCGGGGAAATCAGCGACATCTCGGATGTATTGTCGCGAACCGCTCCCAAGTGTTCGCCGACCTTGTTCAGCGACTGCGCCCAGTAGCGGCGCACTTTCACAGCGCCGTCCGTGCGCTTCTCCAGTTCGCTCAAATACCATTCGTCCAGACGCGACGGGCCGGCGGTCGCGGCGATGTAGCTGTCGAACTTCAGGGTAATGGGCTTCTTGGCAAGCGCCGGCGCCGAGATGCCGCCGAACACCCCTGCGCCGGTGACGATCGATGCCGTCTTCAGAAAATCTCTTCTCCTCATTGTTCTCTCCTTTGGTGACTTGACTGAACTTGCGGGTCCGCCTTCAGCTTGCTGAGCTCAGCGTTTCGCGAAGTACGGCTTTTGGAATCTTCCCGTAGTTGTTCTTGGGAAGGTCGGAACAAAACTCGTAGCGCCGGGGGCGCTTGAACGCCGCCATATGCTGTTGGCACCAGTCGTCGAGCTCTTGGCCGGTACAAGTGCGGCCAGGCTTTGCGACGATGAAGGCGACGACTTCTTCGCCCCACTCGCGGTTGGGCGCCCCCACGACGGCCGCCTCGAATACAGACGGGTGAGCCGTCAGGATCTCTTCGACTTCTCGTGGATAGATATTGGTCCCGCCCGAGATGATGACGTCTTTCAAGCGATCTGTGAGCACCAGAAAGCCGTCTTCGGTCAGATAGCCGACATCACCGGTATGCAGCCACCCCTCGGCCAGCGTTTCACGGCTCCCCGCTTCGTTCTGCCAGTAGCCCTGCATCACGGTGGCCCCGCGAACAAGGACTTCGCCGGCGGTATGGGGCGGACAGGCCCGCGATGATTCGTCAACGATGCGCACTTCCACACAGGAATGCGGAAGCCCTACAGAACCCAGACGCTCACGCCATTTGGGGTGCGACTGATCTGAAATGACCGCCCGACTCAAGGCCGTAATGGTCATCGGGGATTCACCCTGCCCATAGATCTGCACGAATCGAGCACCCATCACTTTGAGCGCGTGTTCTATGTCAGCCTGGTACATCGGGCCGCCCCCATACACGATGGTGCGCAGCCCAGTGCCGTCGCGGCCATGAGCTTCGGCATATTCGACCATGCGCTTGACCATGGTCGGCGCAGCGAAGAGTGACAAGGACCCTACCGTTCTGCCCAGGTCGAAAATCTCCGCCGCATCGAAACCCCGGGATTTCGGGACGACGTGCCGACTGCCCTGCCTGACATGGATGAAGTTATACAAGCCGGCACCATGCGACATGGGAGCGGCATAACATGCCGCATCATCGGCCCGGACCTCGTCGACATCCACCGGGTAGCACAGAGACATCGCCAGCAGATTGCCATGCGAAAGCATGACCCCCTTGGGTCGGCCGGTCGTGCCAGAGGTATAGAAAAGCCAGGCAAGGTGGTTGGAGCCGACTTCGACCGGGGGTTCGACAGGCGTCCCGACGGATTGTGTGGCAGCGCGATATTCATCCGTATCGACGCCGAGGTCACGACAAGGCTCATTGAGCTGCAGGCCGGCGCACGCAGAGCCGCCATCAGTACACAGTATCCGGGCTTTTGCGTCGTTGATGATCCATTCGACTTCCTTGGCGTGCAGTTTATGGTTGACCGGCACGATGACCGCGCCGAGCCACCAGACTGCATACATCAGCTCAAGGTATTCGACACGGTTCTTCATGTAGAGAGCGATGCGATCACCCTCTACGATACCCAACGCGTTCTGAAGATGACCCGCCAAGGCGCCGACGCGCTGATGAAAGAGGCCGTAGTCCGCATGCAGTTCGGCTCCGCTCAAAAGGGCGGGAGCCGTCGGCGATGAGCGTGCCGTGCGATGCAACCAGTTCGCGATGTTCATGAGCGCCCCCCTGCCATCAGCTGCGCTTGGCTTCCAGGACCGTGGCGTGGTTCGCGACGGCGGCGCCCCCCATATTGAAGACCAGGCCGAGCGCCGGACTCTTGATTTGCATGTCGCCCGCCGTACCCGTGAGCTGGCGGAACGAGATTGCGTGCATCGAGACGCCGGTAGCGCCCACCGGGTGACCTTTCGCCTTGAGGCCGCCCGACAGGTTCACAGGAAGGCTTCCGCCCGGGTGCACCGTGCCGTCTTCCAGGGCGCGATATCCCTGGCCGGCAGGAGCCAGGCCCATGGCTTCGTAAATAAGCAGTTCAGCGATCGTGAAACAATCGTGGACTTCCGCAAAGTCGAGATCGCCGAGCTCAATGGAGGCATGCTGCAAGGCGCCTTGAATGGCGCGCTTGGGCCCTTCGAAAGCCAGAAGGTCGCGGCCCTTCATGGGCAGAAAATCATTGACCTGTACGGCGGCGCGGATGTCGACTTGCTTCTTGAACCGGGCGGCTGCGCGTGAAGAGCACAGCACGACTGCCGCTGCGCCGTCAGTAATCAGCGAACAATCGGTCAGGCGTAGCGGAGGAGCAATGAGCGGGTTCTTCTCAGACACTGTGTTGCAGGCATCGAAACTCATCTCGCGGCGCATCTGCGCCAGGGGGTTGCTCAGTGCATTCGCGTGATTCTTCGCGGCGATATGCGCCATGGCCGGCAGCGGATCCTGATAGCGTTCCGCATACTGGGTGGCAGCCAAGGCAAATACTTGAGGAAAGCTCAGGGCGGCCTCTTCGGGATCGTTTTGATATCCCGCCCCGGCGAGCGCGCGGGTAACGTCGGCCGTGGAATTGGCGCTCATTTTTTCGGCGCCCACCACCAGCACGACATCGGCCTTCCCGGATTGAATGGCAGACATCGCGCTGAACAATGCCGCTGAGCCCGACGCGCAAGCATTTTCGCAACGGATGGCCGGCTTGAAGCGGAGACCGGGGTCGGCCTGTGCGGGCAACGAGGCGGCAAAGGCATCGGGGACCAGCCCCGAATTGAAGTGCCCCAGGTAGACCGCATCCACTTCGTCGCCACCGATGCCGGCATCCGCCAACGCTTCGCGCGTAGCGCTGACGATCAGCTCTTCGAGTGTCTGAGCATCGAAACGGCCAAACGGAGTGTGCCCCGCTCCTACGATGGATACGGTGTCGAGCGCCATGCTTGTCTCCTGAGTTCTTGCTGCGGTGTGGACTTTGGCCACGGTTGTGCCGCGATGTGGTTCTTTTTTTATCTTGCGACGGCTGGTAACGTATGTCCATTCGTGCATCCACGTAATGGTCTACGTAGTTGATGTAGGCAGGCAAGGAGAGACAATGGACTTTAGCCCCGAAATCGACCATACCCTGGGAGACTTCCGCCGATCGGGCCGCACGGCGCTTGAGCAGGCGCCTCGCAGCTTCGCGACCGATCTTGCCGCGCTGGCTTTCCGCAGGTCGCCGGTAGCGCAAATGATCACGACCGAACGCATCATCGCTGACTGCAACGACCCCTTTCTTGCGCTGTTCGGATTTGAACTCCAGGACCTGGTAGGCGAGCTGGTGCTGAAGCTCTATCCTTCGATGTCGGACTACTACATGATTGGTGAACGCTGCCGAAAATGGGTCGCGACCCATACTTTCTACGAAGATGAACGCTTCATGCAGCACCGCAGCGGGGAGATTTTCTGGGCCCGCGCGCGCGGTGTCACCCTGACACCGCATCAGCCTTTCGAGCTGATGATCTGGTATTTCGAACGCATCCGGAGCCGCTCCGCCCGCAGCACCACCCTCACCCGGCGCGAACGCGAAATCTCCAGCCACATCGTGAACGGAATGACCTGCAAGGAGTCGGCGCAACGCCTGGGCATATCGCACCGCACCGTGGAAGTTCATCGCAGCCGGCTAATGAAGAAGCTCGACGCCAAAAATACGGCCGACCTCGTGTCAAAGATCATCATGGTGGAAAACGTCGAGGGCATGTAAAGCGCAATGCTGCAAGGACACAGGCTTTACAATCGCTGTCCCGGCGGGCGTTTATTCTCTGTAAGACCCGCCCCGGACTGGATCCGGAAGGCCGTTCCACCCCGCGCGCCTCCGTTGGTGAACGTGCCGCCGCAAGCGGCCGGCGAGCCATGAATCGACCCGATTACACCTGATCGCCAAGTCGGTCTGACCACGCATGTCCTACACGCACACTCACTTCGACAGGCATTCCATGACCCAGACTTTTAAGCTTCTCCCCGGCCTTCTTGCCGCCGCACTGCTCAGCGTTGCGGGAGCCGCCCACGCGGCCTACCCCGACCGGCCCATCAACCTGGTCGTGCCTTTCCCGCCGGGTCAGGCAACCGACATCTTCGCCCGCATGGTGGCCGATCAGTTGGCCAAGGATATCGGCCAGCCCGTGGTCGTTGAAAACAAAGCGGGGGCGGGCAGCAACATCGGCATGCAGTATGTCGCCCGCTCCAAGCCCGACGGCTACACCCTCGCAGTGGGCGGCAGTGCCGGCGCAGTGAACCAGACGCTTTACAGCAATCCCGGTTATTCCCTCGAGAAGGACTTCGTGCCGGTGGGCGGTATCTTCACAGTGCCGCTGATCTTCCTGGCCCACCCGCAAAGCGGCATCAGCTCCCTGACGAATCTGGTCGAACAGGCCAAGGCCAAGCCCGATGAGCTCGCCTACGCCAGCGCCGGTATCGGCGGTACCCAGCACCTGTCGGCCGAGATGTTCAAGGCGGACGCAGGGGTGGAGATGCGCCATATTCCTTATAAGGGCAGCGGCCCGGCACAAGCCGACTTCCTTGGCAACCACGTACCGCTCATGGTGGATTCGGTCACAGCCGCGCTGCCCCATGTGGCGTCCAAGGCCGCCATTCCCCTGGCCGTCACCACCGGCAACCGGGTTCCGCAATTGCCCGATGTGCCGACCGTTGCCGAATCCGGATACCCGGGTTTCGAAGCCGTGGGCTGGGCCATGATCTTTGCGCCTTCGGAAACCCCGGTCGAAGTGGTCGACTTTCTCAACAAGAAGATCAACGCCATCCTTGAGTCTCCCGAAATGGCGAAGGCATTGAGCGAGCGCGGCGGACAGCCCCTGGTCTACACGCCCGACGCCGGCAAGGAATTTGTCTCGACAGAAGTCCAAAAGTGGGGCAATGCGGTCAAGCGTTCCGGTGCGTCGGTGGACTGACGGCATAAGCATCACACCGACAGGTTGACCCTTGCCACCGGCCTCCCCGCCGAAAGTGCGTTAACCTGTCGAGTCAACTTTTCAGGAGCATCCCGCATGGCACAAGCCTCTGCCCGCCACATCCTCGTCGATTCCGAAGCCAAGTGCAATGAGCTGAAGCAGGCCATTGAAAACGGCGCCGACTTCGCTCAGGTCGCAAAAGAAAACTCCAGCTGCCCTTCGAGTCGCGACGGCGGCGCTCTGGGCAGCTTCGGCCGCGGCGAAATGGTCCGCGAGTTCGACGAAGTCGTCTTCAGCGCGCCCGTGGGCGTGGTGCAAGGTCCCGTGAAGACTCAGTTCGGCTACCACTTGGTCGAAGTCACGGAACGTCAGGACTAAACCGCCGTGACAAGAATCGGGGACAGACTACGATTTTTCTCAATGAAGAATCGTGATCTGACCCCGATTTCTCTCCATCCAGAAGGACGAAACGAGGATGCTGTGGAACTGCCTCATCATCGAAGATGACCGCGAGAACGCCCAATACATTGCAGAGGGCTTCCGCGAGCTCGGCCATTGGCCGGTCATCTGCCATGACGGGGTTGAGGGCCTGCATCGCGCATCCACACAGCCCTGGGATCTGATCGTCCTTGATCGGATGCTGCCCAACCAGGTGGATGGCCTGTCCATCCTCACGAAACTGCGCGCTGTCGGGATCCGGACACCTGTTCTTGTGCTGAGCGCACTCACCGCTCTGGATGAACGCGTCAAGGGGCTCAAAGCCGGCGGCGACGATTATCTGACCAAGCCATTTGCACTGATCGAATTGCTGACACGGGCCGAAGCCTTGGTACGCCGCTCCAAGAGCAGCCGCACTGAGAGAATTCTCGAGTACGCCGACCTGCGCTACGACTTGACCGTGCCTCGAATCAGCCGCGCGGGCAAAGTGCTCGCGTTGCAGCCTCGTGAATGCCGCCTGCTCGCCTACATGATGACGCATCCCGAACAGGTGCTCACGCGAGCCATGCTGCTCGGTGCGGTATGGGGCTATCAGTTCAACCCCCAGACCAACGTGATAGACGCCACAGTGAGCCGCCTGAGGCAGAAGATCGACGGCGGCCATACGCCGCAGCTCGTTCATACGGTGCGAGGCGTGGGCTACCGTTTTTCCACTCGGCCCGACGGCAACACGGGTGAGCAGTCCGACACCGACCGGCATGCCTCTTGAAGGACTGTTATCGGGGTGGCGACGCCTGTGGGGCTCGGTCGCCTTTCGCCTCACGCTCAACTACAGCCTTCTCGCCGTAGGCACCACCGCCTTCCTGCTGATCTTCGCTTACGGGAAGATCGTCGAGCTGCTTCAGGTCCAATATTCGCGGCAAGTCACGCTGGCGGCCAACCGCCTGGTGTCCCACCATGACGCCAGCGGCCTGGATGCCCTGCGCCGCGAGATCGAGCAGCTGCTCTCCGACCAGACCGACATCGACACCGAGATGTATCTGCTGTCGTCGCCCGCTGGAACGCGTGTGGTCGGGAACCTGGAGCTGATCCCGACGGAAAGTCCGGACGAGCCGAGATCCCCCATAGTCCTGCTGCGGGAAAGCGAAACGCCCATTCTGCTGAACGTTCTGCGCCATGGCGCGCCCATCACGGGACTGCTGACCATGCGCGAGTTCCCGGACGGAAGCGTCCTGGTGGTGGGGCGCGACATCGCCGACATGCGCGAGATCCAGACGCTGATCGGTAAGGCGGTCGTGGCCGCGACGTTGGTGGCGCTGTTTCTGGTATTGCTCGGAACCACCATCTTTCGTCGCGAGTTGCGTCAGCGCGTGCAGGCCATACGCGACACCGCCCTGCGTGTCGGCACAGGCGAGCTTACCCGCCGCATACCTGACGCGGACGAGGTCGACGAGTTCGTACAGTTGCGTTACGACATCAACCACATGCTGGACCGCATCGAGACCTTGATGACGGGCGTGCGTAATGTGTCCGATTCCATCGCCCACAATCTGCGTACGCCGCTGGCGCGCGTGCTGGGCCGTCTTGACAAGGCCCGCAAAGATCACCGCAACGACCCCCAGGCATTGCTGGCGGCCATCGACGCCGCATCGTCAGAACTGCTGGACTTGATCACCGTCTCTGAAAAACTGCTGCTGATCGCGGAGTCTGAGTCGGGCCTGCAGCGCCGCAGTTTCGACACGATTTCTCTGCGGCGGCTGCTGGATGATGTCTTTGAACTATACGAGCCGGCTGCTGCGGAACGCGGCATCACGCTTGAAAGCGGCGGCGAAGACATCGTCGTGCTGGCAGACGCGGACTTGCTGGCCGGGGCGATCACCAACTTGATCGACAATGCTTTCAAGTACGCCGGTCCGGGCGCCCACATCGAAATGCGCACCCGGAAGGAGGAAGGTGCGGCCCACGTCACCGTTCGGGATAACGGTCCGGGTGTGCCGGCCGAACATCTGGACAAGCTGGGCACCCGATTCCATCGTATCGATCCGGACGTCCCCGGTTTCGGCCTGGGCCTGGCGTCGGTGCGCGCCGTCGTGGCCCTGCATGGCGGCTACATACACTTTCACGACACCGCGCCGGGCCTGTGCGTCGACATCATGCTGCCCGCCCCCACCATTACCGAACGGTAATGTTTTGGTAATGAAACCATAGCTCGCGACGAGCATGCCTCTCCTACTATTTCGGATGCTTAGAAATAGGGAGGCAATCTGATGAACATCAGAATCAAGAATCAACAGGACTTCTGGTCCGGAATCATGTTCGTGCTGATCGGAGTGGGCTTCGCCCTCGGCGCGACGAAATACTCCATGGGCACGGCCGCCCGCATGGGCCCCGGCTACTTTCCGTTCTGGCTGGGCACCTGTCTGGCCCTGCTGGGGGCGTTTGTCTCTCTGGCTGCAACATCGAAGAAGTCGGAAACCACCGAGGTCGAGAAATTCGACTGGACCATCGTGCTTATCCTGCTGGGCAGCGTCGCCCTGTGCGGACTCCTGCTTGACTACCTGGGCGTATACATCAGCGTGTTCCTGCTGGTGTTTCTCAGCAGCTTTGCCAGCCACGTCTTCAACTGGAAGGTCGCCGCCATCAACGGCTTGTGCCTGGTCGCTTTCGTGTGGTTCGCATTCATCAAGGGGCTGGGGCTGGTGTTCCCGCTCTGGCCCTCCTTCATCGGTTAACCAGGAAGAATCCAGTCATGGAATTGCTTGAACATCTGTCCCTGGGGTTCTCGGTTGCCTTTACGCTCGAAAACCTCGCCTACTGCCTGCTTGGCTGTCTGTTGGGCACGCTGATCGGGGTGCTGCCCGGTATTGGTCCAGTGCCGACCATCGCCATGCTGCTGCCCATTACCTATGTATTGCCGCCTGTCGCGGGTCTGATCATGCTGGCCGGTATCTACTATGGCGCTCAGTACGGAGGCTCGACCACCGCCGTGCTGGTGGCGCTGCCCGGAGAGACCTCCGCCGTGGTGACCGTGCTGGACGGCCACCAGATGGCGCGCAATGGCCGGGCCGGCGCTGCCCTGGCCCTGGCCGCCATCGGTTCCTTCTTTGCGGGCTGCGTGGCCACCGTTCTGCTGGCGGGCTTCGCCCCGCCCCTGGCCGAGGTCGCCTTCAAGTTCGGACCTGCCGAGTATTTCTCGCTCATGGTGCTGGGCCTGATCGGCGCGGTCGTGCTGGCTTCTGGCTCGCTGCCCAAGGCTATCTGCATGATCTTCCTTGGCCTGCTGCTGGGCATGATCGGAACCGACGTCAACTCCGGCGTGGCACGCTACGACTTCGGCATCCCTGAACTCCAGGACGGCATCGACTTCGCCGTGGTGGCCATGGGCGTCTTCGGCTTCGCCGAGATCATGAACAACCTGGAACTGCGCGACCAGCGTGTGGACCTGACCGACAAGGTCGGCAAGCTTTACCCGAACGGTCAGGAGTTCAAGGAAGCCTGGCCCGCCGTGGTGCGCGGCACCGCGCTGGGTTCGGCCTTGGGCATCCTGCCCGGCGGGGGCGCCGTGCTCTCGTCATTCGCTTCCTATACGCTGGAAAAGAAGATCTCCAAGAATCCGGAGCGCTTCGGCAAGGGCCACCCGGCCGGCCTGGCGGGCCCGGAATCCGCGAATAACGCCGCGGCGCAGACATCCTTCATTCCGCTGCTCACTCTGGGCATTCCCGGCAACGCCGTGACCGCCCTGATGATCGGCGCCATGACGATCCACAACATTCAGCCGGGTCCGCAGGTCATGACCAGCCACCCCGAGCTGTTCTGGGGCTTGATCGCGTCGATGTGGATCGGGAACCTGATGCTGGTGATTCTGAACCTGCCGCTGGTGGGGCTGTGGGTGAAGCTGCTGAAAGTGCCCTATCGCATTCTGTTCCCCGCGATTCTGGTGTTCTGCACGATCGGCGTGTATTCGTTGAACTACAACGTGTTCGACATTCTCGTCACCGCCATGTTCGGCCTTGTAGGCTATATCTGGTCGAAACTGAGATGCGAAGGCGCGCCCCTGCTGCTGGGCCTGGTGCTTGGCCCCATGATGGAAGAAAACTTCCGTCGCGCCCTGCTGTTGGCCCGAGGCGACTACACCACCTTCTTCACCCGGCCACTGTCGCTGAGCCTACTGATCATCGCCGCCGTGCTTGTGTTGCTGGTGACCTTGCCTTCCATCAAGAAAAAACGCGAAGAAACGTTTGTTGAAGAGGGATGAGTCAGGACACAGGAGAGTCCATTGTGGACTCTCCTGTGCCTGACGAATCGGAGCGGCATGCAGGCCGCGACGTGGATGAGTCAGGACATGGAACAGTGCCTGTGCCTGACGAATCGGAGCGGAAGCGAGTCGCGCATTGGGTTACAGTACCCAACGGTACGCCCCTCTACTGCAAAAGATGCCCGCAAAGAAATCCGAATCAAACGTGAAGACCGCCTTGCGGGTCGTCGAAATCATCGAGATATTCGCGAGGGAAGGCAAGCCGCTGTCGTTGACCGAACTCGCTCGCGAGCTGGAGGCCCCGGTCTCAAGTTGCCTGGGCCTCGTCCGGACGCTGGTGGGGCTGGGATACCTGTATGAAACAGGGCGTCGCCAGGGCTATTACCCTACAGGGCGCCTGCTGGCCATGGCGCAGCGTATTGCCCGCGCCGATCCCATTCTGGAAAAAGTGGGCCCCACGCTGGCCGCCCTGCGCGACGCAGTCGCCGAGACGGTCGTTCTGGGCAAACTGGCGCCCAACGGTGAAGTCCTCTATCTGGAGGTCATGCCGTCCCCACACCCGATCAGTTATGTAGCGGATCCGGGCACTCGGCGATATCCGCACAGCAATTCGCTTGGGAAGGCCTTGTTGTCAATGATGGATGCCGCTGAGCGTGACAAAATACTGCGGAGCCGCAAGCTCGAGCGATTCAACGAACGCACGCTGGTAACCGCGGATGCACTCGAAGCAGACATCACCCTATCGCAGGAACGGGGCTGGTTCCAGAATCTGGGCGAATCCATGACCGATGTGGGAGCCATTGCCTGGCCGCTGAATATGAGCGGAGGTGAGTACGCAGTGTCGATTGCGGGTCCCCTATACCGGATCGAGCCCCGGCTGGAAATGCTTGCACAGCAACTGCGCATGGCTTGTCGCGTCATGGAGCAGCGCCAGTAGACGCAGCGGTGGCCATGAGTGCCACGCCGCGAATTCAATAGGATTTGGGCAGGCCCAGGACTTTCTCGGCGATGAAGCACATGATGAGTTGTGGACTGACCGGAGCAAGACGGGGAATCAGGCTTTCTCGCAGATAGCGTTCAACGTGATATTCACGGGCGTAGCCCATCCCGCCCAGGGTCTGGACCGCGTTCTGGCACGCAGTAAAGGCGGCCTCCGCCGCGAGATACTTGGCGCTATTGGCATACGGGCCGCAAGGTTCGCCGGCATCGTAGAGCTGTGCCGCCTTCTGCACCATGAGATCGGCCGCTTCCAGTTGCATCCACGACTGCGCCAGCGGATGCTGAATACCCTGATTCTGGCCAATGGGACGCCCGAAGACGACCCGCTCACTGGCGTATTCGGTCGCCTTTCTCAGGGCCGCATGGCCAAGCCCGACGGCCTCTGAGGCAATGAGTATCCGCTCCGGGTTCAAGCCATGCAGAATGTATTCGAAGCCTCGCCCTTCTTCACCGATGCGGTCTTCGAGCGGAATCTCCAGCCCATCAATGAACAGCATGTTGGAATCAACGGCTTTGCGGCCCATCTTGTCGATTTCGCGCACCTCGACCTTGCTGCGGTCCAGGTCGGTGTAGAACAAGGACAGCCCCTGCGTCGGCTTCTTCACCTCGGACAGTGGCGTTGTACGGGCGAGCAGCAGCATCTTGTCCGCCACCTGCGCGGTGGAGATCCAGATCTTGCGACCGTGCACCACATAGCGATCGCCCGTGCGCTCGGCGCGTGTGGTCAGACGGGTAGTGTCCAAGCCGGCATCCGGCTCCGTCACGGCGAAGCAGGCTTTCTGTTCGCCGGCGATGAGCGGCGGAAGGAAACGCTCCCGCTGCTCATCATTGCCGAAAACAACGACGGGGTTGAGACCGAAGATGTTCATATGTACTGCCGATGCACCGGCAAAACCCGCCCCTGAACGAGCAATGGTATGCATCATCAGGGCCGCCTCGCTCATGCCCAGGCCTGCGCCGCCATACGCTTCGGGCATGGCGATACCCAGCCAGCCCGCTTGTGCAAGATCGCGATGAAAATCATGGGGAAACACGCCATCGTGATCACGTGCAAGCCAATATTCATCGTCATAACGACGGCAAAGGTCTTCAATACCCGCCACCAGGGCCTTGTGTTCTTCAGTACGCATGAAACTCATTTGAAAATCCTGCTTTCAACTGCGCCGCGAAGCGACGTCTGCAAAAAAACCGACTCCAGCACGGTGATGTACCGGGCATCACTGAGGCTGCAGATTTGCTTCGCGTATCCACTTGCCCCAGAGTTCATACTGTTCCTGCACGAACTGGGCGAAGGACTCCGGCGTGCCGCTGAACGCGTCGAAGCCCAATTCGGCCAGACGCTTCTTGTTCGCCGGGTCGTTCACGATTTTGTTGATGGCGGCGTTAAGCGTACGGACGATCTCCGGATCCATACCAGCGGGGCCAAAGTAGCCGTTCCACGAATTAATGTCGAAATCCGGTACCCCTGCTTCTTCCATGGAGGGCAGATCGGGCAGCAAGGCGCTGCGCTCGGCCGTCGATACCGCCAGCGCGTTCAGGCGCCCCGCCTTCACGAAAGGCATGCCAGAAGTCACGTCGGTAAACATGAAGTCGACTTCGCCGGAGGCGAGATCGGTCAGTGCCTGCGGGGTGCCCTTGTAGGGCACGTGCAGCATTTCAGTGCCGGTTGTCGTGGCCAGTCTGCCGCCCGCCACGATTCCCGTACTGTTGCCGGTGGCGTAGGCAAGCTTGCCGGGGTTCGATAACGCCGAGTCAACCAGTTCCTTGACTGTCTTGTAAGGCCGCGTGGGGTTGGTCACAAGAATGAAGGGCAGGTTGCCTCCGCGAGCGATGGGCGTGAAATCCTTGATGGGGTCATAGCTCACATTCTTCATGAGCCATGGCGCAGCGGAATGGGAAGTATTTGTCGTGACAAACAGGGTGTAGCCATCCGGCTGAGCCCGGGCGACATAATTTGCGGCAATGGTGGCATTGGCGCCCGGCTTGTTTTCCACCACAATCGGTTGACCCAGTTCCTTGCTGAGCTCCTCAGCGAAGATGCGGCCGACGGAATCCGTACCCGACCCCGCGGGGAAAGGGACGACCAGCGTAATGGGCTTTTCAGGGTAAGCAGCCTGCGCGGGTGCGCTTCCCATCACCAGACCCAGCGCCGCAGCGCCAACGGCCGTTGCAAGGCCGAACCCTTTCAGGGCAGGACATGAAGTTTTGTTATAGGACATCTTTGTCTCCGGTTCTGTTGTTGCTTCAATGACATCGCCCCTGCTGCAGGGCCCGAGTGTTGGCATACGGATTCAGCGGATGACGCGTTCTGGATTTTCTTCGTAGGGGGGTGAGTAGATCACCAGCAAACGGGCGGGCGTATCACTGGTGACGGTGAAGACGTGCTTCTTGTCGGCGGGGAAAAAGCAGCAGTCGCCGGCTTCCATTGTGCCCTGCTCGCCGTCCACTTCAACAAGCGCGCTTCCTTCTAATAAGTAACAGACCTGCTCAATGCCTGGATGCGCATGCGGCATGGCGCCCTGGCCCCTTTCAATGGTGCCGGTCAGGACCTCGAGATGGCGTGCGCCCACGGTTTCCGGCGAGATGAGACGACGGTTGACGGTCCCGCTATGGTTGGCAGGCGAATAACCCGGCACTTCGGATTCGCGGACGATCCACGATGGCTTAGACATTACTGCTCCAAAATTCATAAGTATGAAAATGATTTTACCAGCGTGAATATCGTACACGACCTCGCATTTACCCCTAGGCGTCCGATGGCCCGCCGGCGCCCGATCCGGGGCAACCCGATATAATCGATCACTTCGGCCGGCTGGACCGCTTGGAACGTCAGCCGCTTTGCCTTGCCCGCCGTATATGGCGCCCGTGACCTTTCGTGCTCAGCACTATCGAATCAATGAAGAAACTGACTGGTATTCTCCTCGCCTCCGCCACTGTGCTGCTCGCCGCTTGCGGCCCCAACGGCAACGACAGCAAAACGGCCGAGTCCGCCGCTCCGGCGCCCGCACAAGCGCGCAAGATCGTGGTTGGCCTGGACGATAACTTCCCGCCCATGGGTTTCCGCGACGAGAAGAATCAGTTGGTGGGCTTCGACATCGATCTGGCGCGTGAAGCCACGAAGCGCCTGGGCATGGAAGTCGAATTCAAGTCCATCGACTGGAGCGCAAAGGAAGCCGAACTGAACGGCAAGCGCGTGGACGTTCTCTGGAATGGTCTGACCATCACCGAAGAAAGAAAGAAGAACATCAATTTCACCCAGCCCTACATGGCCAACCACCAGATCATCGTGGTGGCCGCCGCATCGCCCATCCAGACCAAGGATGACTTGGCCGGCCGCGTAGTGGGTGCCCAGGAAGGCAGCAGCGCCGTCGACGCCATGAAGAAGGACGCCGACGTCTTCTCGAGCTTCAAGGAACTCAAGACCTTTGGCGACAATGTGACCGCGCTGATGGACCTGTCCACCGGCCGCCTGGATGCCGTGGTGCTCGATGAAGTCGTGGGCCGCTATCTCGCCGACAAGCGCAAGGGCGAGTACCGCGTTCTGGAAGACAACTTCGGAACGGAAGACTATGGCGTCGGCGTGCGTCTGGACGACACCGAGCTGCGTGAGCAGCTCGACAAGACGCTTGCTGACATGAAGCAGGACGGCACCGCCGGCCGTATCGCCACCGAATGGTTCGGCGCGGACATCATTAAATAAACGGTTCATAACGGCCCGACTTTTACGCAAGCGCGCGGCTGCAGCCACAGCATGGATTATGTTCTTTCTCTGATCGGGCCGATGATGGACGGAGCGAAAGTCACGCTTTCGCTCTTCTTCATCACCCTGATTCTGTCCGTCCCGCTGGGACTGGCGCTCGCCCTGGCGCGCATTTCCAAATGGCCGTTGCTCAGTACGGCCGTGAACGGCTATATCTGGCTGATGCGCGGCACGCCGCTCATGCTGCAGTTGCTGTTCGTCTATTTCGCCCTCCCCTTTGTGCCCGTGATCGGGGTACGGCTGCCTGATTTTCCGGCTGCCGTGGTGGCCTTCGCGCTGAACTACGCGGCCTACTTTGCCGAGATCTTCCGCGCGGGCATCCAGTCCGTCGACCGCGGCCAGTATGAAGGCAGCAAGGTGTTGGGCCTGACCTATCTCCAGACGCTACGGCGCATCGTGCTGCCGCAGATGGTGCGCCGGGTGCTGCCGCCCATGAGCAACGAGACCATCACGCTGGTGAAGGACACGTCGCTGATCTATGTGCTGGCGCTCAACGATATTCTGCGGACGGCCCGCGGCATCGTGCAGCGCGATTTCACCACCACGCCGTTCCTCGTTGCGGCGGTCTTCTATCTGCTCATGACGCTGGTGCTCACGTGGTTCTTCCAGCGCATGGAAAAACGCTATGCCAAATTCGATGAGTAGCGGCATGCCTTCCGTCTCGTCCTCCGACCCTCGGCGCATCATGATCGAAGCCGACGGCATCACCAAGTCGTTTGGCGCCATGCGCGTGCTCGAGGGTGTATCGCTCACCCTGCGCAAGGGCGAGGTCGTGGCCATCATCGGCCCCTCGGGTTCCGGCAAAAGCACCTTTCTGCGCTGCCTGAACCACCTGGAGATCATCGACGGCGGCAGCATCACCGTGGAGGGCGAATCGCTCGCCACCGCCGAGCCGGGTGCACCCAGCCGTTACGCGAGCGAGCCGGACGTGCGCCGCATCTGCCGCAAGATGGGCATGGTGTTCCAATCGTTCAACCTCTTCCCTCACATGACGGTGCTCGAAAACATCATCGAAGCCCCCATGACCGTCAAGCGCCAGCCGCGCAGCGTTGCCGTCCCCAAGGCGGAAGCGCTGCTGGAGAAGGTGGGGCTGCAGGCCAAACGCGACAGTTACCCCGGCCGACTGTCCGGCGGCCAGAAGCAGCGCGTTGCGATCGCCCGAGCGCTCGCCATGGAGCCGGAGATCATGCTATTCGACGAACCCACTTCCGCGCTCGACCCGGAACTCACCGTTGAAGTCTTGCGCACCATGAGACAGCTGGCCGAGGAACACATGACCATGCTGGTGGTCACGCACGAAATGGGCTTCGCCCGCGAAGTCGCCCATCGGGTGATCTTCATGGACCAGGGACGCATCGTGGAATCGGCAGAGTCCGCCCGCTTCTTCGATTCGCCCCAGCACGAACGGACCCGCGCCTTCCTGGGGCAGATGCTTTAAGGCCCGCTCGCCTGAGCCGCCACGGCGCCGGGCAGCAGCGATCTCCGGCATACTGAAGCCTTCGGAGATCAATCGGGGCAGCGGAGCGCCACCATGTCCACAGACATTCCTTCCGCTACAAAGGATATACGGCACGACGCTGCGGCCAGTACCGAGAGCAAACGCCGCAAGCTGCGTATCGCCCGACGCCGCGCCACCGGGCTACTGGTCATGTCGGCCATCGTCTATGTACTGGCCACCCGCTACGGCCGTCTGCATGGCTCGCTCGAATGGGTGGCCGCCTTCACCGAAGCCGCCATGGTGGGTGCGCTGGCGGATTGGTACGCCGTCGTGGCGCTCTTCCGTCACCCGCTTGGACTGCGGCGCATGCCGCATACCGCCATCATCCCGCGGAACAAGGATCGGATCGCCGACAATCTTGGAGAGTTCGTCCAGGGAGAGTTTTTTTCCGCTGAGCGCATCGTGTCCGTCGTCGATGCCGTCGACCCGGCGAAACGCGCAGCGACCTGGCTGCGCCGGCCTGAAAATGCGCATCGTGCGGCGAACTGGATGCGTATCGCCCTTCGCAATGCCGGCAGCGTACTGAACGAGAGCGAAGTGCACGGCTACCTGCGGCTCTCGGTTTCCCGCCATATCATGTCCACCGATCTTGCCGGCCTGGCCGGCAGGGTCCTGGCAAGCCTGACGCGCAGCGGACGGCACCAGGAAGTCCTGGATTTGATTCTGCAGTACATGGCCGGGCAACTGAAACGGCCCGAACTGCAGGATTCCCTCAATATCCTGATGGCCGAGAAGATGCCTCTGTACTTCCAGCGCCTGAAGCACTGGGCGGGGACCAAGGGCGGCTCCTTCACCGCCCGCACCATCGCGGAACTGCTGGAAGAAATCCATCAAGACCCCGCGCACCCCTTGCGGGGGCATTTTGATGCCTGGCTGGAGGAATTCATCGGGAAGCTGCATACCGACCCTGGATACCGTTACCGGCTGGAGCAGCTCACGCGGAAGATGGCGGAACACCCGGCGCTCACCCGGTACGTGGACGAAGTATGGGGTGAATGGAAGGCCGCACTGAGCCGGGACCTCGACGCGGAAGACTCAAGGATCGAAAGCTTTATCGCCGGCCAGATCGTCCGTTTCGGCGACGTGCTGGAGCAAGACGGGGCGATGCGCGACTGGGTGAACGAGCGGGCGCGGCGCTATGCGCCGCAACTGGTCGACCGCTACCGGGTCCGGCTCGGCCGCTTCATTGCCGACAAGATGAAGGAATGGAACGAGACCGAACTTGTGGATAAGCTGGAACTGAACATTGGCGCGGACCTGCAGTACATCCGCATCAACGGCGCACTGGTCGGCGGCGCCGTCGGGCTGATCATCCACGCCGTATCGAAATACCTCTAGGTTCGACCAGGCCGCCTACCGCTCCAACCGCTGTTTCCGGTCCAGGCGGGCCAGGTGCCGGCGATCATCCAGAGTCGAAAAGACCACCGCCAGCACGATACCGATCACTGCGCCCAGCATGGTGTCGAAGACCCGTTCAATCGACATTTCTGTTGCGACGGCCACGGGCGCCGCCAGATAGGTCATCAGCAAGGCCATAGGTGTAATGGTGATCTGTCCCAGGGCATAGTTGTAGCCGATGATGACTTCAGTGATGAACTGGAAAGCCACCACCGCCGCCACGATCGCCCAGAACGGCGGCTCCATCGAAAGAATCAACCAGACGAGCAAGGCGCCCACCATAGTGCCAGCCATACGCTGCAAGGCGCGATGCATGGTGATATGCAAATGTGCGCCCTGCATCACCGCCGTGGCGCCGATGGCCGCCCATGACGGATGGTTCCATCCAGCCGCATGCGCAATCAGTGCTGCGGCGAAAGCCCCGATACCAATACGAAAGCCCGCCAGCAGCAAGTGGCTGAAGGGGCGGTGGGGTTCGTTCGGAGGCGCGCTGCGGGCCAGCTCACGCAAGCGCAGGAAATCCGTGGCGGAGGTCACGAGCCAGGCTGCGACACCTCCAGTCGCCGTCGCGAGAGTGCGCTCCGTGACCACAGCCCAGGACTCCACCGGCGTCATGGCGGCACCGGCGGCAAAGACAATGATCACCGCGCCCGGCCCCCCGAGCCTCCAGTAGTTGAACGCGACGGTGGTCGCGCCCGCGATGAAGGCCACCACCAGCACCACCATGAAGGCCGGCGCGCCCAGGCGCGAAGTCAGGGAGGTAAGAAGCACAGCTGCCGTGAGCATGGCCGCGCATATCCAGACCACGCCATGGCGCTTGAGCAAAGGCGCGAAGCGCCCGAAGAGAGCGGCCAGTGCGCCCAGGGCCGCGAAGCCCACGAGATGAGGCCACTGAGAGTGCCGGATCAGGAGAATGGCAAGGAATAGCGCAAGTGCTGCCTGAAGTCCGGCCACACAACCCAGCCAGGGCGACGGATGCACGTTGAGCCGCAGACTGGCCCGAAGCTGATGGGACGACAACAGCCGCCGTGCGGAGGCTCGGCGCGCCGTCAGGGCCCGGCGCCGAGCGGCGAGCCGGCGACGACGCGCCTTGTTTGGCCGCATGAAGTCCTCCTGTGGCTGCATTCCTCGAACGTCAGCGGCCCGTATCCGCCGCTGAGGCTTCCATCTCGGAAAAAGCCTGCTCCGCTCCCGGATGCAAAGGCACGGTCAGGCCGCGTCTGGCCGTGCGCAACGAAACCTGGCTCCCCTGCGCAGAACCGTGAGCGAGCAGATCATTTCCGCTTTCAAAGACTATATGCACAAGGCGTGCCGCTTCTTCACGGCTGAGTGTGTCCGTGGCCAGCAGTAACGCCGGCACCGCGACGGTGGCCACCCCTTCGCGCTGTTCCGGATACACTCCCGCGGCAATGATGGCCGGCACGATTCCCCTGCCGGATTCCGCCAGCGTTTCTGTGGCGCTGCGGGCCAATGGAAGCAGCTTCAACGCCCCTCCCTCGCCGGCCAGAGCATCGCGCAGCGGCGTGGCGGGAAGCCCGATCACATGCGCTGCTGCGTCCACTTCACCCTGACGTAGACCGGGGAGCGCATCGCCCAGGCGAGCACTGACTGCCTCGTAATCGCGCCCGGGCTCCAGACCATGCGCGGCAAGCACCCGCGTGAGCGTACCGCGGACGGCCGAGCCTTCAGGGCCGACAGCAATGCGGCTCCCCTTGAGGTCGGCCGCTGTGGCGAAGCCGCTATCCGCCCGCACCACGATATGCACATATTCTGGGTAGAGGCTGCCTAAAGCCTGAAGCGATGCCAAGGCACCCTTGGACGCAAATGGCCCCGTCCCGTTGTAAGCATCGAAGGCGGTGTCTGCTTGCGCCAGGGCGACCAGCACGTTGCCATTACGCAGCAGGTCCAGGTTGTCTTCGCCGCCGCCGGTCAACAATGGCACGAGCCGCATATCCTGCGCAAGCGCCAATTCCGCCAATGCACTCACGAACGATGCGTACTCTCCCCGGTTCAACCCCGCCGCCACGGGATAACCCTGTTCGATTCTGGCGAGCCGGCCGGAAATGCGCGCCACGGACCGCTGCAACTCCTGGTCGACGGCGCTTTGCGCGGCTCGTGAACCGCCTGCTTCGACCGAACGCGTGATTTCGGCAAGCCGGTCCAAAGCTTCTTTGGACGCATGCACCGGCTGACCCGTCTCCACCGTGGGGCGACCAACGTCCTTGAACCCCGCCGGCATCACGAAGGACCAGTGATCGCCGGCGTCTCGGTAAATGGCACTGGCATGCGCCACGATGCGATCGCCGGCTTTATTGCCACCGGCCGTCACGCCGCGGATGCTGCGCGGCCCTGCGCCCAGCAGCGTCACCAGCGATGCGGCGCCCGGTTCGTCCCAGTCTCCAAGCGCCAGGTCGCGTGTGAGTTCGAGCTCCACATCGTAATAGGCGACCTTCCGCGTTTCATCGCTCGGCGCCGTGCTGTCGACCGCCGAGCCCCTGCGTTCGAAGTCCACCACTTTGAAGGTTCCTTCGCCGAAGCTGGCTGCAAGCATGGCCTCTACATCGTTGCGCAGCACGCTTTCTCCGGGCTGCCGGCTGCAGCCGGCCAGCAGGACGCTGAACATCAGGACGGCCAGAAAACGGATCATGTCAGAGCCCTCCCACAAAAGGCAGGGAAATGAACATCGTGAGCACCATCACGTTCATGATGTCCACGAGGAAGGCGCCAGTGATGGGAACCACAATGAAGGCTTCGGGCGCATGACCGTGGCGGCGCGCCAGCGCTTGCATGTTGGCGATGGCGGTCGCTGTGGCCCCCAGGCAGAAACCGCAGAATGCCGCTGCGATGACCGCCGCTTCGTAGTCCTTGCGGACGATGCGGAATACCGCCCATGCCGCGTAAAGCATGCACATGATCGTCTGCGCCGCCAGTATCAGCGCCAGCGGCCCGGCCAGCTGCATGGCACTGGCCAGGTCGATGGTCATCATCGACAAGGCCAGAAACAGCGACAGCGCGATATTTCCGACGACATCGCTCGCGCGGTCGTCGGGCTCTACATTGACGAGAGGCCCCAGGTTTCGGATGAGAATGCCCGTCATCAGGCACCACAGGAAGCCGGGGATATTCACGGGCAGATCGGAAAACTGCACCGCCAGGAACTGTCCCACTCCCAAGCAGACGAAAACCGCAGCCAGCGAACTGATGAAGGTGGTGGACTCTAGCGGGCGGACGCCGGCCGAACCTGCCGCAGCCAGCGCGTCTGACTCATGCCGGCCGCCCTTTTCCGCCGCGCCAGGCGTCGCAATCTGATGGCGCCGTATCAACCACTCCGCCACCGGGCCGCCAACCACGCCGCCCATGACCAGGCCGATGGTGGCCGCCATCATTGCCAAAGCCATGACGTCCTGGATATTGTTGAGATCGGCGAAGCCGGCTGCATAGGCGGCCCCCGTACCGTGTCCGCCGACCAGCGTGATGGATCCCGCAAGCAGCCCCATAAGGGGATGCATGTCCAAAAGCCAGGCCAGACCCAGGCCCACCGCGTTTTGCAAAACGAGGAAGGGCACCAGCGCGAGCAGGAAGACCATGAGCCGCGGACCGCCCCGCTTGAGCAGGCGAAGATCGGCGGTGAGGCCGATGCAACTGAAAAAGATGAGCAGGAAGATGGAACGGATATCGGTGTCCATCTGGACGTCGATTCCCACGACCTTCGTGAGTACAAACACGCCCACGGAAAACAACAACCCGCCCACCACGGGATCCGGGATGCTGTAGCGGGCCAGAAAGCCGATGCGCGATGTAAGGACGCGGCCGACGAGCAGCACCAAACAAGCCGCCAGCAGGGAATCAACCGCAGACAATGAAATCATGTTCGCCTTTTGCCCCCGCTCCGGGGCCACAAAAGAATATTGGGGATTATACGAATACGCAGCAAACAACCGGCCGGCCCGCCGGGCCCGCCCTCGCTGCGGCCGGCGACAGCGGCAAGCAGAAGGCAGCGGGCAACGCAAGCCCCGCACCAACCGGGGAGCCCGCTCGCACGGTAAAGTGACGAGGCTCAAAAGAAGACGCGCCGAGGCGGCGCGCAAACCAGGAGAAGCAGATAATGGATGAACGGAAATTCGCGCTCGTGACGGGTGCGGGCTCAGGTATCGGCAAGCATGTCGCCCTGGCACTCATGAAGGCCGGATACGATGTGGCCCTGGCCGGAAGACGTATCGAATTGCTGGAAGCCACCGCCCATGAGGGCGCGGCCGCGGGCGCACGCAGCATGGTGCAAAAGACTGACGTCGGCAGCCCGGAAAGCGTGGAGCGCCTGTTCGAACGCATACGCAAGGAGTTCGGCCGGCTCGATCTGCTCTTCAACAACGCCGGGGTGTTCACGAAGGCGGCCAGTATCGAAGAGATTCCCTACGACCAGTGGAAGTCCTCGCTGGACATCAACTTGACCGGCTACTTTCTGTGCACTCAGGGCGCCTTCCGCATCATGAAAGCACAACAGCCGCGCGGCGGCCGCATCATCAACAACGGTTCAATCTCCGCCCATGCGCCCCGTCCTCAGGCCACCTGCTACACCACCACCAAGCATGCTGTGACCGGTCTGACCAAGGCGACATCGCTCGATGGCCGGGCCCACGACATCGCTTGCGGCCAGATCGACATCGGCAACGCAGCCAGCGACATGACCGACATCATGCGCACCGGCGTCATGCAAGCTGACGGGTCCATACGGCCCGAACCGCTGATGGACGTGGAGCACGTCGCGCAAGCCATTTTGTACATGGCCGCCCTTCCCCTAACCGCGAACGTGCAGTTCATGACCGTCATGGCCACCAACATGCCTTTCGTTGGAAGGGGGTAAACCCTTATCGCTCCTGTTACACTCGCGGACTCGTCCAGGGAGCCGCCCCTCGCCGGCGAGCTCCGCTCAATTCCGAAGGAGATTGTTCAACATGGCCAGTACCATGGCAATCGTCGTTTCGCTGATACTGCTGATGTATCTGGCGTATCGGGGGATCACAGTCCTGCTGCTTGCCCCGCTCATGGCAGCGCTCGCAGTCCTGCTGTCCGGAGAGATCGGTCTTTACCTGCCGATCTACACCGACACTTTCATGAAGGCGCTGGGCAACTATGTGATTCAGTTCCTGCCCATCTTCTTGCTAGGGGCGCTGTTCGGACAGCTCATGGCGGACTCGGGGGCGGCCCATTCGATTTCCCGGTGGATTGTCGACAGATTGGGAGAGAAGCACGCCATCGTCACGGTGGTGCTCGCCTGCGGCATTCTGACTTATGGGGGCGTCTCACTTTTTGTTGTGGCATTCGCCATCTATCCGATCGCGCGCGATCTATTCCAGGCCGCGGACATTCCGAAGCGGCTTGTCCCGGCCACGATCGCACTGGGGTCCTTCACGTTCACCATGACGGCGCTTCCCGGCACACCGGCCATTCAGAACGCCATCCCGATTCCTTACTACGGGACCAACGTGTTCGCAGCACCGGGGCTGGGCATCATTGCAAGCGCCATCATGTTGGCCGGAGGGCTATGGTGGTTGAATAGCCGCGCGGCCCGTGCCCGTGTTGCAGGCGAAGGCTACGGTGTACACGAAGAAGAGAACACCGAAACCATGGGGGCGACCAACCAGCCAAGCGGCGCTCTAGCGCACATGCCGCTACTGCTTGCGCTGCTGCCCTTGTTCCTGGTGATCGGCGTGAATGCTCTCTTTACCTATGTCGTGTTTCCCGGCATGGACCTGAGTTTCGTCACTGAGCGCTTCCCCCATCTCGAGCCATCGAAGATCACCGGATTATGGGCGCTCATCATTGCGCTGACCACGGCATGCGCGACTCTCATCGTGTCCCGCTTGGGACATTGGGACAACCTGCGAGGCACCATCAACAAGGGCGTATTCGGTTTCATGCTGCCATTGTTCAACACCGCGTCCGAAGTGGGGTATGGGGCGGTCATCGCCGGGCTGGCCGGCTTCGCGATCATCCGTGACGCGGTGCTCAACGTGACCCCGCACAACCCGCTGATCTCCGAAGCCATCGCCATGAACGTCCTCGCCGGTATCACCGGTTCGTCATCGGGCGGGCTGAGTATCGCGCTGCAGACCCTGGGCGCCGATTATTTGCGCATGGCCCAGCAAGCGGGCATTGATCCTGAATTGATGCACCGCGTCGCGGTAATGGCTGCCGGAGGATTCGACACTTTGCCGCACTGCGGCGCCATCATCACACTGCTATCCATCTGCAGACTGACTCATCGGCAGTCCTACCTGAACATCGCGGCCGTCACAATGGGAGCGCCATTGATTGCGCTGATCACCGTGATCACGCTCGGCACGATTTTCGGCAGCTTCTAAGGCAGCGTCTGTTTCGGCACGGCCCACACATCGCATCGAGGGCCGCGCCTCCCCATGGTTCAGGTCTCGTTGAGGGTCAACTTTGCTGCATCGCAACGGCGCGAACCTGCGTCAGTGATTGCCCTAGTTCGACCGATAACCCTACGTCAGGTGATGTTTCTCTTGCTATAACCCCAGTATGGAAGCGGATATGTGATCCGATTCGGTGCGGGCTATGGGGAGACCTGGCATGCAACGGCAAACACCGTCTTCTTTTCTCCGGCTGAGGTCGGCGCTTCTCGCGCCGACGTACAGCTACGCCGCCATTGAACTTGGCACACAACCTACGAAAGTCATGATCGCGCTGAAGTATTAATACAAGCAGGAGACCGGGGAGGGCCGGAACGACGCTTGCCCCATGCTCCGACACACAGGAGGTTCGCATGCAGTTGCTGGCTACACGACAGGAATCACAACTATTGACGCACCCCGACCTCGACCTGCAAAAGTACGCGGGGCTCTGGTACGAGTACGCACGGCTGCCGAATGGCTATCAGCT
>JAEWFK010000105.1 GCA_023388835.1 Pseudomonadota bacterium
ACCGGTATGTCGATGGCGCTGCTGAGCTGCTTTGCGCAGACCGATGCGCCCGAGAGGATGATGGCGCCCACGCAAGCGCTTGCAGGCAGATACCAGCGGTGGTCCTCGCCCCAAACACGCCGAGCGATGTGTGGCGCGATGAGGCCCACGAACCCGATCACACCCACCAGTGCCACGGTGGTGGCAGCCAGCAGGCTGACGCGCACGAGCGCCATGCGGCGTACCGAAAGTGTGTCAATACCGAGACTGCCGGCGCGCTCCTCACCGAAGCGCAGAGCGGTCAGTCGCCAGGACTGGCGTAGAGACACCGCGCCGGTCAGGATAAAGACCACCGCAAGGAGGCCGACATCCGTCCATCGGCTATTTCCCAGGTTTCCCATCATCCAGTAGATAAGGTTTTGCAGAGCTGTAGCATCGGATACGAGCTGGATGAGCGCCAGCAAGGCATTGAAGCCGAAGACCAGGGCGATGCCCAGCAACACAATGCCATGCTGCGCCATGGAGAGTCGCCGTGCGGCCTGATCGAGCAACAAGCTGCAGAGCAGGGCAAGCACAAAGGCGTTGGCGGTTACGGCATACTGAGCGGGAACCACCGGCAAGTGGACCCCGAGGGCCAAAGCCAACGCCGCGCCCAGGGCTGCGGCGGAAGACACGCCCAAGGTGAAAGGGCTTGCCAGGGGGTTGTCCAGCACCGTCTGCATTTCAGCACCGGCCAAGCCTAGCGCTGCGCCTGCGACAACCGCCATGAGGGCCTGGGGAAAGCGCAGGTTCCACACAATGAAGTGTTCCGTCGTGCCGCCTGAAGAGGGCTGTGCGATGATGCGCCAGATATCGGTCCAGGCCAGTGCGGCGGCGCCGCTGGACAGGTCGAGAAAGAACAGCAGAAGGATGAAGGCCGCGCCGGCGACCAACAGCCGCGCGCGGGAAGACTGCCGCCGAGCGCTGGCACGGCTCGGATGTCGGGAAATCACTGCAAGAGCTTCAGCCTGCTTTTGGCCGTTTCTGCGGCGTGGGTGTCGGGGTAGTCCTTGACGATGCGTTGCAGGCTGGCGCGCGCACCGGGCAGATTGTTCAGCTCCACCTGGCTGGCCGCGATGACCAGAAGCGCATCAGGCGCGCGCGGGTCTGCGGGCGCCGCGTTCAGCATGGCTTCCAGACCGCTGATCGAACCCTTGAAGTCCTTGGTGGCGTAAAGACTGCTGCCGCGATAGAAGCGTGCCTCGTGCACGAGCGCGCTTTGCGGGTAGCTTTGGATGAACTGTGTCAGGCCGGTGACCGCTTCCTTGTACTGGCCGGCACGGAAGCTTTGCATGGCTTGATCGTAGGCGGCCTGTTCCGCCGGATCGGCCACCTGTATGGATGACTCGCTCGCAGGCTGATTGGCTTCCTGAGCGCGCTGCGACAGGTGGCTCAGCCGTTCGACTTCGCCGCGCAGGCGCGCCACTTCCTGCTGCAGGTGTTCCATCTGATCAGCCTGCTGGACACGAATCTGGCGGCTTTGATCGACGAGGGTGCCGAGCTGCTCGCGCAGGTCGAGAATGGCACGCCGGGCTTCATCGTCGGCGAAGGCATGCGCGGGGGCGCTGCCCAGACCGGCTGATAACGCTGCGGCCAACGCCGCGCTTCGAAAGAAAGGGGAACTGAAGGTCATGTTCTTATCCGTTCAAATGAAAACGCCGTGGCGGATCCCCGCCACGGCGTCACAGCGACAGCGGTATCGTTATTATCGTTGATAAACGATGTCTGCGCGGCGGTTTTCCGCGTAGTCTGCTTCTGTATTGCCGGTTGCGCGCGGGCGTTCCTTACCGAAGCTGATCGCTTCGATCTGACCGGCATTGACGCCCAGCAGGGTCATCATGCGCGAAACGGCTTCGGAGCGGCGCTGGCCCAATGCCAGGTTGTATTCCGAGCCGCCACGCGCGTCGGCATGGCCTTCAACGCGAACACGCTGCTGCGTGTTGCCGCGCAGATAGCTGGAATGCATTTCGACGAGACTGCGGTACTGCTCAGGAACAGTGTAGCTGTCGAATTCGAAATACACCGACCGTTGTTGCGCCAATGGGCTTTGCGGATTGAACGGGTCCATGATCTGACCCGTACTGGCGCCGTCCGCTCCGGCACCGGTCGTCGTGCCAGCCTGATCCAGAGGTACCGAGCTGCAGGCCGCCAGGGCGGCTGTCAGTGCGGCGAGGGTAAGGCTTCTTGCGATGCGCGAGCTCATTCGATTTCCTTTAAAAGAGAGTCACACGTAACTTAATCGGTAAACGGCCCCCAGACCGGCTCACGTACCTTGCCGTTCAGCGCCGACAGAGTCTGGCGCACCCGTCCGTCGACGGAGGTTACGGCGAGAACGCTACGGCCGTCCTGAACCGAGCTGTAAAGCACTTGCATTCCGTTGGGGGCAAAGCTTGGCGACTCATCGTCCGGGCCTGCTGTAAGCAGCTGTTCGGACCCGCCGGCCATGTCTTGCAGCCCCAATCGGAAGGCGCCGTTTCTTCGTGTAACGTACACCAGCTTGTTACCATCCGGGGACAGGGCCGGTGAAATATTGTAACTTCCGCTGAAGGTAATTCTTTGCGCATCACCGCCCGAAACCGGCACCCTGTAGATCTGCGGGCTGCCGCCCCGGTCACTGGTGAAAATCAGGGAGCCGCCGTCCGGCGTGAACTGTGGTTCGGTGTCGATCAGGGGCGAACGCATCACGCGTCGCAGGCCGGAGCCATCGGCGTTCATGGTGTAGATCTGTGAGATGCCATCGCGGGAAAGCACCACGGCCAGCTGGTTACCGTTGGGAGCCCATGCGGGCGCACTGTTGTTGCCCTTGAAGTTGGCGGTGGGCGTGCGCTTCCCTGTGGCCAAGGTCTGGACGTAGACCACCGGCTTGCCCAGTTCGAAGCTCACATAGGCGAGTTTGGATCCGTCGGGCGACCAAGCCGGCGAAATGATGGAGTGCTTCGAGCGCAGCATCACCTGTGGATTCTGACCGTCCGCATCTGCAATTTGTAACTCATGGGTGTCGCCGGTCTGCAACACGTAGGCGATACGGGTAGAGAAAACGCCTCGGACGCCAGTGATTTTTTCGTAGATGCGGTCTGCTATCCGGTGGGAAAGGCGACGCAGTTCGCGCTCGCTGCCGGCAAACGCCACGGCGTCGAGCTGGGTCTGGCGCACATTGTCGACCAGCCTATAGCTGATGCTGTATTGCCCGCCGGTCTGAGTCACGCTGCCATAGGCCAGGTAGTCCGCCCCGCGGCTGCTCCATTCGCCGAACGCGATCTGGCTATCGACGCCGAGCTCGGAACCCGTGGCATTGATGAGGCGGAATTGCCCGGAGCGCGACAAGTCAGCGCGGATGATCTCGGCAACGTTGCGCCCTTGGGGGTCGCCGTTGAAATCGGCGATGGCAATTGGGTATTGCGTGGCGCCGACACCGGAGATATCGACCCGCAGCTGGGCATGCGCCTGGGGGGCGGCCATCGTGACGGTGGCGGCCACAACGGCGGCCGCCCAACTGCGCCATGATGTGGCATAGCTGCGGACTGCAGTGGCAGAGCTCATATTTAGATTCTCCTGTCAGTCATACATTCGGTATACGCCGTCGATCTGGCGCGGGTAGCTTCCGCTAGGCGGGCGAGGGAAGGGCGAGCATGCCGCAATGCCCTTGCGCACGGCTTCATCAAAGCCTGAAACGCCGGACGAGCGATTGATCAGCACTTCACGGACCGTGCCATCCGTATTGAGGCTTGCCCGGAATTGTACTGTCGGATTGCTGCTGCCTTGACGAGGCGGAACGTTATAAATCACGCGCGGACGGATGCATGCACGAATCTTGGCTGCGTAGCCGTCATCGCCCCCGCCGCCGCCCGCCTGGTTCCGATCGGCGGTGCCGCCCGGGATGCCGGCAGCGCCCAGGGCGTCGCCCCGCATCGCCGCGCGCAGGGCTTCGCGGCGAGCCGCGTCTTCCTTCGCTTTCTTGTCCGCGGCCGCCTTCTTTGCCGCCTCTTCCTTGGCCTTCTTCTCTGCAGCGGCCTTCTTCGCCGCTTCTTCCTTGGC
>JAEWFK010000124.1 GCA_023388835.1 Pseudomonadota bacterium
CACCCACGGTCTTGGCGCTCGGGCTATCATCGGTCCTTGCATATGCGAGGACAAATGGAACGTTCAACAGCGGCATGGGGCAATGGCCTACTCGGAGTCATCATCTTCAGTGGCTCCCTTCCCGCCACCCGGGTCGCCGTGGCGGATTTCTCCCCGCTCTTCCTGACGTCCGCACGAGCGGTGATCGCCGCGCTGCTCGGGGCCCTGTTCCTGCTCGCACTGCGTCAGGCGCGGCCCTCCAGAAACGATCTCTTCCCCTTGCTCGTAGTATCCGTCGGGGTGGTCGTGGGCTTTCCTTTTCTCACCGCGCTGGCGCTCCAGCACATCACCGCCGCGCATTCCATCGTCTTCGTGGGGCTTCTACCGCTGGCGACCGCCATCTTCGGCGTCCTGCGCGGTGGCGAACGCCCCAAGCCGGCGTTCTGGCTGTTTTCGTTGCTGGGGGCGGCGACCGTGGCCGGCTTCGCGCTTTCCCGCAGCGACGGGGGATCCGCCTTGGGGAACGGCCTGATGGTTGCCGCCATCATCCTGTGCGGGCTGGGTTACGCGGAAGGCGCCACGCTTTCCCGCCGGCTCGGTGGATGGCAGGTGATTTCGTGGGCCCTGCTGCTTTCGCTTCCCGTGATGGCGATCGCCGCGTTATTGACGCTGCCCGCAAGCTGGGGCGCAGTGGGCGGCTCGGCCTGGGCCGGCCTCGCCTATGTCTCGGTCTTCAGCATGCTGGTGGGCTTCATCTTCTGGTACCGTGGCTTGGCCCAGGGCGGGATCGCCAGCGTTGGCCAATTGCAGCTGCTTCAACCTTTCTTCGGCCTGATGCTCGCCGCCGTTCTCTTGCACGAGTCGGTTTCTGTGGCGATGATCGCCTCCACCATTGCCGTGGTTTTGTGTGTGGCGGGCGCCAAGCGCTTCAGCTGAGCAGCGCGCGCAAGCACCATTGGTCACGCCACTTGCTGATCGGAAGTCATCACCCGACACAGGGTTACTTCCGGAACGCGCCGCCGCCCTCCCTACAATGGATGGTTCTACGCGCGGCCATCAGAACAGTAAAGGCAATGAGCAAAAACCCGCATTTCGATCACGAGTACGAACCCCTGTCTTCAGAGAGCGATCCGCCCGCTCGCACACCACCCGCCGCGGTGGAGAAATCCGCAGAGAAGGACCTAGCTGCGACAGCGACATCCGCCGGAAAGGATGAAGCCGCCCCGGTAGCCGGCATTCCTCAATGGGATCCCCGCTCCGGGAAGGTTCAGGGAGACCAGATTGCCGCCTATGATGAAATGCGGCGTGCCTGTCCCCTGGCGCAAAGCCCCTATGGCTACACCTCGGTGTTCCGCCACGCCGACGTGCGGCGGGTGGTGGAAGACCACGAAACCTTCAGCAACGCCGTCTCCCGCTTTCCTTCCGTGCCCAACGGCATGGACCCGCCCGAGCACACCCCTTTTCGCCGGCTGATCGAACCCTATTTCGACGTGGCGCATATGCAAGCGTTTGCCCCCCAGTGCCGCGACATTTCGGCCGGACTGGTTCGCAGCCTTGCGGCGGACGGTACGGTCGAGTTCATCAGCGAATTCGCCCAACTGTTCGCCCTGCAGATCCAATGCGCCTGGTTGGGGTGGCCCAGTGAACTGCATGAGCCCTTGCGGCTGTGGACACTTAAGAACCACGCCGCAACGATGTCTCGGGATCAGGACGCCCAGGCGGCCGTCGCACGCGAATTCGATGGATATATAAGGGATCTACTCGCAGTTCGCCGGAAGGCCGGCAAGGCTGCACCCCAGGACATCACCACTCATCTATTGCGCAACGAAGCCATCGGGCGCCCGCTCACCGAAGACGAGATCATCAGCATTCTGCGCAACTGGACCGTGGGTGAGCTGGGAACGATCGGGGCATCCGTCGGCATTCTCGCGCACTATCTTGCCGAGCATCCCGCCATTCAGAAACAGTTGCGGGGCGCGCCCGAACTGCTGCCTGTAGCGATTGACGAAATCCTGCGCATCCACGCGCCGCTCATCATGAATCGGCGCGTCGCCACACGTGCTACGGAACTGGGCGGGCACGCGCTGCCGGCAGGCACACGCATCGCGGCGCTGTGGGCGTCGGCGAACCGCGATGAATCCGTGTTCGGCGACCCGGATGAGTTCCGGCTCGACCGCGATCCGGCGCTGAATCTGCTCTATGGCGCCGGCGTGCACGTCTGCCCCGGCGCGCCGCTGGCTCGTCTGGAGCTACTGACAGTGATGGAAGAGTTGCTGGCTGGAACGCAATGGCTCGCACTCACCGAAGGACGCCCTGCGGTGAAGGCTTTCTATCCGGGCAGTGGATTTTCGTCGCTATTCCTGACTATTGACCGGTAGGGCTACACCGAAGGCGGGCGGCCGAGTCGGAAGCGATCATGGCCGCCCGCACGGCGGTATCTCAGCCCAGGCGCACGCTGTCCAGCGGGAGTGCCGTGGTGTATTTGAGCTCTTCCATCGAAAAGCTCGAGCTCACATCGAAGATTTCCGCGGTCGCAATGATCTTCTTGTACACCCGGTCAAACCCCTGAATGTCCGCTACGACGACTTTCAGCAGGTAATCCACGTCACCGCTCATGCGATAGAACTCCACGACCTCTGGCAGGGCGCGCACGCCTGATGTGAACTGCTCGAGCCACCGGGTATTGTGGTGGCTCGTCTTGACGGCGACGAAAACCGTTACCCCCAAACCCAGCTTCTTTGGGTCGAGCAGGCAGACTCGCTTCTGGATGATGCCCTCGGAGTTCAGCCGCTGAACCCGCTTCCAGCACGCGGTCGGAGACAGGTTGACCCGTTCGGCCAGCGCCGCCACGGAAAGCGTCGAATCCAGCTGCAACAACGCCAGGATCGCTATATCGACCTTGTCCATAAATATTATTCCTATTTAA
>JAEWFK010000167.1 GCA_023388835.1 Pseudomonadota bacterium
ACCCCACGCTGGGCGCATGGGGCCTGGGCTGGGAAGTCTGGCTCAACGGCATGGAAGTCACGCAGTTCACCTATTTCCAGCAGGTAGGCGGTCTGGACTGCTACCCCGCCACGGGCGAGATCACCTACGGCCTGGAACGCCTGGCCATGTACCTGCAGGGTGTGGAAAGCGTCTACGACCTCGTCTGGACCCAAGGCGGCGACGGCAAACCGGTGCTCTATGGCGACGTCTTTCACCAGAATGAAGTCGAACAATCCACCTACAACTTCGAGCATGCCTCCACCGACATGCTCTTCGGGCATTTCAACGACTACGAGGCTGAAGCGAAGCGCTTGATCGGCGTGCCGCTGGCCCTGCCTGCCTACGAAGCCACTCTGAAGGCGGCTCATACCTTCAATCTGCTGGACGCCCGCGGCGCCATCAGCGTGACCGAGCGGGCCGCCTACATCGGCCGGATCCGCAATCTGTCCCGCGCCGTGGCCCAGGCTTACTACGATTCCCGCGAGAAACTAGGATTCCCCATGCTGGCCAACCGTTCCGTGCTGGAGGTCGCACAATGACCACGCAGCCGCAAACCCGCCCTCTGCTGGTCGAACTGTTTACTGAAGAACTGCCGCCCAAGGCCCTGCAACGTCTGGGCCAGGCCTTCGCTGACACCCTGCGAAAATCGCTGGAACAACAGCACCTCCTGGCCGCAGGCTGCACCGTCCGCCCCCTGGCCACGCCCCGGCGGCTGGCCGCCGTGTTCGATGCCGTACTCGGCCAAGCGCCGGAACAGCACTACACTGAAAAACTCATGCCGGCCAAGATCGGCCTGACCGCCGAACGTGAAATGACGCCCGCCCTGCAGAAGAAACTGCAAGCCAAGGGTCTGGCTCATCTGACCGCCGACGAACTGATTGTCGAATCCGACGGCAAGCAGGACATTCTCTACGCGCGCGGCGTCGCTGCCGGGGAAGCGTTGTCATCCGGCCTGCAGGCCGCTCTGGAACAGGCCATCTCGCAACTTCCTATTCCCAAGGTCATGCGCTATCAACTGGCCGACGGCGTGAGCAGCGTCCGCTTTGTGCGGCCGGCGCACCGCCTGATCGCCCTGTGGGGCGACGAAGTGGTGCCGGTCGAGACGCTGGGTCTGAAGGCAGGCCGCAGCACCGAAGGCCATCGTTTCATGTCCGAAGGCGCAATCGAGATCGTCGCTGCCGATACTTACGAAGCTCAGTTGTTCGAACCGGGCAAGGTCGTGGCCGGCTTCGAAACGCGCCGCGCCGACATCCTGCAACAGCTGCAACGCCATGCCGATGACCTGGGCGCCACGATCGGCCACGACCCGGAGGTCGAAGCACTGCTGGATGAAGTCACCGCACTGGTCGAGCACCCCACCGTCTACGTGGGCGAGTTCGACCCTGATTTCTTGCGGGTGCCGCCGGAATGCCTGATTCTGACCATGCGCTTGAATCAGAAGTACTTCCCGCTGTTCGAACCCGCCACCGGCAAGCTGACCCACCGCTTCCTGATCGTGAGCAACATGCGGGTGGCCGACCCGGTTCACATCGTCGAAGGCAATCAGCGGGTCGTGCGTCCGCGGCTGGCCGATGCGCAGTTCTTCTTCGAAACGGACCGCCGAGTCCGCCTTGCCGACCGCGTACCGCAACTGGCCACCAGCGTCTATCACAACAAGCTCGGGTCGGTCCTGCAGCGCGTCGACCGCATTCGGCGCATCGCCGGACATATCGCCGCGCAACTCGGTGTGGATCCCGCGCCGGTCGACCGCGCGGCCCTGCTGGCCAAGGCCGACCTGAACTCCAACATGGTGGGCGAGTTCCCCGAGCTGCAAGGCATCATGGGCGCCTATTACGCCCAGGCCGACGGAGAACCGCCCGAAGTCGTGACGGCCATCCGCGATCAGTACCGCATCCGTCTGGATTCGCCCGTCACTGAAGCCGGCCAAGTCTCCGCCATCGTCTTCATGGCCGAGCGCCTGGAGGTACTGGTCGGCATCTGGGGCATCGGACTGGTACCCACCGGCGAACGCGATCCTTACGGTCTGCGCCGTGCCGCGCTGGGCCTGATCAGCGCCTACGAGCAATTGGCCGCAGGCGGCGTGCTGGCCGTGAACGACGCAGACGCGCTACGCCTGGACGCACTTCTGGCCTTCACGGTGTCCACCTTCGAAGAAGGTGTCATCGCGCCGGAAACGCCCGATGAAGTCGCTGCCTTCATCTATGAGCGCTACCGCAATCAGCTGAGCGCACACGACCGCAATGTGGTGGACGCCGTCCTGGCCCTGGCCCCCCCGCTGCACCAGGTATTGGGGCGTATCGAAGCGTGCGCCGCCTTCGCGCAACGTCCCGAAGCCGCCAGCCTGGCGTCGGCCAACAAGCGCATCACCAATCTGCTGAAAAAAGCCGACATCGACATCGGTGAGACGGACGCGGGCCGCTACACAGAAGCGGCCGAAAAAGCGCTGGCTGAGCGCATCGAGGAACTGGCCCCCATCGCGCACCGACAGTTTCAGGCCGGCGACTTCAGCGCTTCACTGGCTACGCTGGCCGGCTCGCGCGCAGCGGTCGATGATTTCTTCAACAAAGTCATGGTCATGGCGGACGACCCGGCCGTACGCCGCAATCGTCTCGCCTTGCTTGGGATGCTTCACCGCAGCATGAACCAGGTGGCCGATATTTCGAGGCTGGCACAGTGAAGCTTGCCATCCTGGACCGCGACGGCGTCATCAACGAGGACAGCGACGACTACATCAAGTCGCCGCAGGAATGGCGGGCCGTCCCGGGCAGCCTGGACGCCATCGCCCGCCTATCACGGGCGGGCTGGCGAGTGGTGGTGGCAAGCAACCAGTCGGGGGTGGCGCGCGGGCTCTTCACCATGGAAACGCTCAACGCCATCCACGCAAAGCTGCGTGGTGAACTGGCGCAGGCGGGCGGCCATATCGACGCGATCTTCGTCTGCACCCACGGGCCCGATGACGGCTGTCGCTGTCGCAAGCCGGCTTCGGGCCTTTTCGAAGACATTGGCCGGCGCTATGAGGTCAATCTGAAGGGCGTTCCCGCCGTGGGCGATTCCCTGCGCGACCTGGAGGCCGCGAGCGCGCTCGGTTGCGCACCGTGGCTGGTGCGCAGCGGCAAGGGGCTGCGCACGCTCGAACGTGGAGGCCTTCCGGAAGGCACACAGGTACGAGACAACCTCGCTGCCGTCGTCGACGACTGGCTCGCCGGAGAATGACCATGGCCTGGCTGCGCGCGGTCCTTTATCAGCTTTTCCTGATCATCACGGTCATTCCCTACGCTATTGCCTGCATCGTCTGGATGCCCCTGCCCCTGCGTTGGCGCTATCGCCTGACAGTGGGCTGGCCATGGCTCGCCATCTGGGGCGCCAAGGTCATCCTGGGCATACGCTGGCAGACCAAGGGCTGGGAGAACTTCCCCGACTCGCCCGCCATTGTGCTGTCCAAGCACCAATCCGCCTGGGAGACGATGTTCTTCGCCGGCTATCTGCCGCGGGACGTCTGCTTCGTATACAAGCGCGAACTGCACCGCATTCCCTTTTTCGGGTGGGGTATCGCCCTGCTGCGCATGATCCCCATCGACCGCGCCCGCGGCAGGGACGCCTTCGAGCAAGTCATCCGGATGGGGCGCAAGCGGCTGGGTGAAGGCCGCTGGCCCCTGCTTTTTCCTGAAGGCACCCGCATGCCGCCCGGCAAGACGGGGCGCTACAAGATGGGCGGCGCCCTTTTGGCCGAGGCAACCGGCGCTCCGGTCATTCCAATTGCGCACAACGCGGGGGAATGCTGGCCTCGCCGGGCGTTCCTGAAAAAGCCCGGCGTCATCACCGTATCGGTGGGCCCGCCCATCGCCACTCGGGGCCTGAGCGCCGCAGAGATCAACGAGAAGGTGCAGGCATGGATAGAAAACGAAATGCGTGTACTGAACCCGGAGCGCTATGCCGACGAATGAACAGCTGAAGCTGTTCGAAGGCGAGCCGAGCACGCCTTTACCCAGTCCGCGTCGGGTGGACTCATTGCGACCAAGCGAAGCTCATGTCCCCACCCGCCGCCCGGCGACCCTGCCCGCTGGCCACCGCTGGCAGGAAGTCGACACCCCATGGCAACGCATTGGTTTCATGCTGCGTACGTCTCGGCGCAAGACCATCGGACTCACCGTGAGCGACAATGGGCTGGTCGTCACATCGCCGGCTTGGGTGCCTCGCCGGCAGATCGTCGAGGCAGTCCGGGACAAGGCGCCGTGGATACTCCGCAAGCTGCGCGCGGTGCACGAACGCCAGCAACACCTGGCGACGGCCGACGCGCGCTGGCAGGACGGCGGATGTTTTCCCTATCTGGGGGTCTACATTAGCTTGGCGATCCGTCCCGATGCCGGCAGCCCATCGTTCGGCGGCGACCCGTGGTCACCCGCGGGCGGCGACGTACTGAGCCTGCCGCTGCAGGCTGACAGCAGCGGTGACCGTGTCCGCGAACGGGTCCAGGGCTGGTTGCAACAGCAGGCAAGAATCTACTTCGAGCAGCGGCTGCGGCATTTCTGCGAACTGGCCGGCATGACGCTGAAAGGATGGCGTATGGCATCGCCCAACGGGCGCTGGGGTTCCTGCAGCAGCGACGGCCGCATCATGCTGAACTGGCGGCTGATACACTTTGGCCCGGAGGTCCTGGATTATGTCGTGGCCCATGAAGTCGCGCATTTGCGGCACATGAACCACGGCCCGGATTTCTGGCGCGAAGTCGGACACTTGTGCCCCGATTTCATTCGGCTGCGCCAGGCCCTCAAACCCCATCATCCCGGCAGCCTGCCGCTATTGTGACGCTGGCTGCCACGGCAACATAGGAGTCTTCCATGCGTATTCTGCATACCATGCTGCGTGTCGGCGATCTTGATAAATCACTCGACTTCTACACTAATGTTCTGGGCATGCGCCTGCTGCGCCGCAAGGATTACCCGGACGGCAAGTTCACGCTGGCCTTTGTGGGCTATCAGGATGAATCCGAAGCCGCCGCGATCGAGCTGACCCATAACTGGGATACGTCTTCCTACGACCTGGGCAACGGCTATGGCCACATTGCGCTGGAAGTGGAAGACGCCTACAAGGCCTGTGAGGACATCAAGAGCCGGGGCGGCAAGGTCACCCGCGAAGCCGGCCCCATGAAGCACGGACAGACGGTCATCGCCTTCGTGGAAGACCCCGACGGCTACAAGATCGAGCTGATTCAGCGTCAGGCCCGCGTGGACTGAATCAGCATCGGAGGAATTCGCGGCTACTCCCGGGCCGCCGGGGAATAAAGAGCCTCGACCACCGCCGACTCGGCGGCCTCCAGCTCGGCGGCCTGGGCATCGGTCAGGCCGCCGTGCACATGAGCCAGCCGCCAATCCTTCAGGCCCGCCTGCCTGATCTGTTCGCGTAGCCCGTGAACGTTGTTGACGCATTCGTAGGCACGCTCCAACGCGGCCAGATGCTGCAAGCCGTGACTGGCCCATACCGAGCCCACGAGCCGTTCACGCGTATCAGTGGGCGCCAGTACACGTTCGGCACACGCCAGGGTCACCGCATCATCCGGAGGCGCCGCACGCGAACCCGGCGGAAGCAGCATCGCTTTGAGCGCCAGGCCGACGGCCGGGCCCTTGAAGTTGCCGATAATGCCGTCCAGCAGGGCGTCTATGGTGTGGAAAGCGTCCGCCGCGCACCAGTCCACCAGCGGCAGGTCGGCGTCGTGGCGACCCTCTTCCTGCCAGCGTCTGAGCACAGCGCACAGCGCCGTAAGAGCCGCCAGTGCACGCAAGAGGCGCTCGAGTCCCGGTTCCGCGCGGGCCTCAATGGGTCTGACGCCCGGTTGCAGCAATTCCACGAGAGTCGCCAGGGCGGCGGCATAACGATTGACTCGCCGATAGTGGCGGGTGACCGGGCCCAGCAGCCGGGGGCATGATGAAAACCGCCCGTGGGTCCAGGCATGGCCGACGGCCCGCAACAGCGTGCCGCCCGCTCCGATCGCATGCTTCCATGCCAGTCGGTCGAAAGCCTGACAGCCGACATCGGTGTCAGCATCTTCCAGGGCGTCAAGCTCACGGGAAAGATAGGGATGGGCGCGCATGACGCCCAAAGACAGGACGGCGGTGTTCCGTACTTGCGCGGCCATGCCGTCCAGCCCGAAAAGAGCGGGCAAGAGCTCGTGCAAGCCTTCCTGCCATTCCGTGAGCGCCGGTGTGGGCCCGGCGCCTCCCAACAAGTCCATGCTATCGCCCATGGAACGGCGAACATCTTCAAAAGTCCCGATATCGAGCAGCGCCGTCGCCAGCACAGGGTGGTATCCCAGGTTCAGGCCGGCGCAGAGAAACCGCCGGCACGCTTCGATGCGATAGGCGGTGGCCGCCAACCTGCCCAGGCGGCTGCGCGCGCCCAGCATCTCGCAACCGGAGCCCTCTGCCTGAAGCCGGAGCACCGCGCTCGATGCATGGGCGGCCAGCGAAACGGAGGCCGCCGACAAAGCCGGCAGCGCAATGCCCTTGGAGACGGACTGTGCGGCCAGGAGCGTCGACACACCTTGATCAATGGCGGTGGCGCCGCCGAGCAGCGAGGACAGCGGCAGAGGGACATCGCGCCCATCGAACACGCCGCCCCGCCCCTGCTCCCGTGGCGAGTCGCCGGATCCGATCTGGGGGCGAGAGTTGGACGGCATCGCCCAGGTGCATGAGCCCGGATGATGCACCACGCCCGGCGTGGCCGTGTCGACCAGCGCCAGGCAGACACCTCGCTCGCCCGGCGCACCCAGGATGCCTTCCGGGTCATGCAGGCGGATAGGGAGCACCAGCAGATTCGGCCGCGGGCCAGGCGCATGACGGGCGCCGCTCCAGTTCAGTCGGATGATGGCGCTTTCAGTGCCGCCGCTGTCCGGAAGAACCACGCCCGTTGCCTTAATGGGGACGATGTCGTTCTCGACCACAAAGGACGCGACGGCGCCGGAATCCTGCCCCCCTGCAAGACGCGGTAACCAGTGAGCGCATTGCTGCGCCGTGCCGGCCGCACGCAATAGCCCGGCCGGACCGAAGACGAATCGCGCGGCGAGAAGGTAGGCCGTCGAGATGGATCTCAGGGCGACTCGGCGCAGGACTTCGGATTGCGCCCAGGCGCCAAGGCCGTGGCCGCCATGCTCGGCCGGAATGGCCATGCCTTCGAAACGATATTCGCGCAGCAGCCTGGTCAGCTCCGTGGCAGCCAGACTCTCGCCCCGATTGCCGGCCTCCTCCAGGCGCACACACAGTTCGGCCACCGCGCCGTCGAGGAATGCCTTTTCCTGGACGGAAAGCACGGGCGGGCGGACATAAGTCAGGGCGCTCCAGTCGGGACGCCCTGAAAGCAACTGCGCCTCCCACCAGGAATCGCCGGAAGACAACACATGCCGCTGAAAAGCCGTCAGAGGCGACACGCTGTTGCGCGCACGCCGGTATAGCGGCTCGGTCAGCCAGCGACGGCGCCATACGCCCCAATCCATGCTTGATCACTCCAAAGAAATCCCGCCCCGCCGGATGTCGGATGGCGAAGCTTGCCGCCCTCGCGGCTTGATTGCCGGTGTGTCATCATTATGGCTTATGCTCAATGCGCTCTGGCTCGCCTTCTTCGTCGTGTCCGTGGTCGCCGGCCTGTTCCAATGGCTGGTGTTGCATGATTCCGACGTTTTCTCGCGCATCGTCGCCGCCCTCTTCGATATGGCCGCCCTGTCGGTGCAGATCATGGTGCTGCTGTTTGGCACATTGACGCTTTGGCTGGGCTTTCTGCGCATCGCCGAGGCCGCCGGCCTGGTTCAGAGTCTCGCCCGCCTGCTCGCGCCCCTCTTCCATAGGCTGATGCCGGAAGTCCCGCCCGGGCACCCGGCGCTCGGGCTGATCACCATGAACTTCGCTGCCAACGGACTTGGACTGGACAACGCCGCCACGCCCATCGGGCTGCGCGCCATGCATGCGCTTCAGGAACTGAACCCGGAACCGCGCACGGCCACGAACGCACAGATCCTGTTCCTTGTGCTGAACGCCTCGTCGCTCACTTTGCTGCCGGTCACCATCTTCATGTATCGGGCGCAACAGGGAGCGGCCGAACCCGCGCTGGTTTTCCTTCCCATCCTCCTGGCCACCAGCGCGTCTACCCTGGCCGCCCTGCTGTCGGTGGCCTTCATGCAGCGGCTGCGCCTGCATGATCCCGTGGTCCTGATGTGGCTGACGGGCGCCGCACTGACCATCGGCGGGCTGATGGCGTTTCTGGCCGGCCTCGGCGCCACGGCCGTCAGCGCAACCTCCAGTCTCTTGGGGAACCTGGTGCTGACGGGGATCATCGCTCTCTTCCTGATATGCGGGGCGATCAAGAAGGTGCCGGTGTACGAATCCTTCGTGGAAGGCGCGAAGGACGGGTTCGACGTCGCCAAGAATCTGCTGCCCTATTTGGTCGCCATGTTGTGCGCAGTAGGCGTGCTGCGCGCGTCCGGCGTACTGGACATGCTACTGTTTGCCATACGGGAAGCCACCCTGTGGGCGGGGCTGGATGCCCGCTTTGTCGATGCCTTGCCCACGGCCTTGGTGAAGCCCTTTTCAGGAAGCGCGGCGCGCGCCATGCTGATCGAGACCATGCAGCATTTCGGCGTCGACAGCTTTCCTGCACTGTTGGCGGCCACCATGCAGGGGAGCACGGAAACGACTTTCTATGTCGTGGCCGTGTACTTTGGCGCAGTCGGCATCCAGCGCGTGCGCCACACCATAGGCTGCGCCTTGCTTGCCGATCTGGCCGGTGTGCTGGCGTCGATCGCGGTGTGCTACTGGTTCTTTACGTAGAAACCGGCGGTGCGGAGTCAGAGCTCCGCGCCGGTGCCCAGCCTGCCGGCAGCCACGAGCTGATCAGACATGGCCATGAATTGCGCCGGGCTGACGGTTTCAGCACGATCTGTGGGCGCCACGCCGAGCGCATCCCAGTCGATGTCCTCGGCCCAGTCCGCCAGAACCCGACGCAACATCTTGCGCCGCTGAGCGAAGGCTCGCGTCACCAGCGCGGCGAATGCACGCTCGCTGCGCGCACGCGGGCGGTCTTCCGGCAAAGGCACCATGCGGACTACCGAAGACACGACCTTCGGCGGGGGGTCGAAGGCGTCGGGTGAGACATCGAACAGCTTGTCCATGGCGTAACGCGCCTGCAGCATCACGGACAGACGACCGTAATCGCCGGAACCCGGCTTAGCCACCATGCGATCGATGACTTCGCGCTGCAACATGAAATGCTGATCCCGCACCGCTTCGGCGTACTGAGCCAGATGAAACAGCAAGGGGCTGGAAATGTTGTAGGGGAGGTTTCCGACGATACGCAGCGACGAGCCCAGTTCGGCGAAGTTGACTGTCAGTGCGTCGGCCTCGATCACGGCGAGCCGTTGCGAGGCCCAGGTACTGCGTAGACGAGCGGCGAGGTCCCGATCCAGCTCGACCACGGTCAACCTTGCAACGGACTCCAGCAATGGAGCCGTAAGGGCCGACAGACCAGGCCCGATTTCAATCATGGGATCATCGGGAGCCGGCCCTATGGCGCGGACGATCTGATCGATCACACCCTCGTCGACCAGAAAGTGTTGCCCGAAGCGCTTGCGTGCCTGATGCGCCATGCTCAACGCCGCTGCTGCGAGCCTCGGCTGGACTCTGGGTCCAGCCGGTTCTCGACATAAGCGCGACCGTAGAGCTCGTTGATCCATTGCTCGACCGCCGGCTCGATGCGACGCTGGAACAGGATCTGGCGGGCTTGCATGCGCTTGACTTCTTCGCCCATATCCTCGTTGCGACGCTCGAGGACTTCGATCAGATGCCAGCCGAACGGCGACTTGATGGGTTCGCTGATCTCTCCCGGCTGCAGGCTGTTCATGGCCTGCTCGAAGGCGGGCACGGTTTCGCCCGGCGTGAGCCAGCCCAGATCGCCGCCTTGCGGCGCCGTGGCATCGTCGGAGTGGCGGCGAGCGAGATCTTCGAAGGATTCACCGCCGCGTATACGCTCGCGGAGCTGGCGCAGACGCTGCTCGGCCTGCTCGTCGGAAGTGATCTGGTTCGTGCGAAGCAGAATGTGCCGTGCATGGGTCTGTGTGACGATCATGGGACCCTGTTCCATGGGCGGCTGGCCAGTCGGCGCCATGGATACATCGGGCGCGGTGGGACGCGCCGCCGCTTGCGGCGACTCACCCCAGGTCAGTACCTTCAAGATATGAAAGCCCTGGCCGCTCCGAATGATGCGCGAGACTTCGCCCACCTTCAGGCCGCGCGTCGCCTCGACGAAGAGGTCGGGCCATCCGGCCACGGGCCGTACGCCCAATACCCCGCCTTCCAGGGCTTGCGGGCCATCGGACGACGATGCCGCCAGACCGGCGAAATCAGCGCCGGAACGCAACTGCGACAACAAGGACTCGGCACGCGCCTGCAAACGATTCACTTCTTCAGAGCCGGCCGATTCGGGCACGGACACGAGAATCTGGGCCAATCCCAATGCGCGCGGGGCCGCCTGTTCCTGGGGCGCCGGCGCAGGAGCCGCCGCACGGCCCGGCGCAGTGGCCGCCATCCGGCTTCCCTGGGTACGAAGAAAGGCATCCACCTCCGCATCGGTAATATTGACGGTGGAGTCCACCTGCCGCTGACGCAGGAGATCGAAGCGCACGTCCTTGCGCAGTTCGTCCAGATAGCTTTCCCACGTCGTGCCGTTCTGCGTGATTTCCTTGCGGAGCTGATCCAGCGACATCTGGTTGCGCTGGGCAATGCTTTCCACCGCCCGCTGCAACTGTGCGTCTCCCACACGGATACCCAGCCGCTCAGCCTCCTGGCGCTGCAGTTCATCGACGATCAAACGTTGCAAGACCTGCCGCTGGAGAATACTGCGTTCCGGCACGGGAATTTGTTGCGCCCTGAGGTTCCGTTCGGCCGCAGCCACCCCGGTGTTGACCTGCTTGAGCGTGATCACCTGCCGGTTCACGACGGCGGCAATGCCGTCGACGAACTGCTGTGACGGCACCTTGCCCGCTGCGGCTTGCGACGAAGCGCCCGGGCTGGCGGCGAGAACGCTCGATGCGGCGCTGGCGCCCAGCACGGAAACCAGCAGGACGGCCAAGTGGCGCCGGGCATGCACACTGCGCATCATTGATACCTCTCGAAGACGGTTTTTTCTGGTATGGGCGGGTTGATCGACTGGTACCCGGTAATCCGTTCGCTGATCACACCCATGGGATCGGATCCAATGCCGCCCAGTCCAGCGAGTTCAAGCTGGAAAAACACGGCCGTGTTTGCTTCATCGCGCGCGACGGCGTAGCGCTGGAGCACCACCCTGGCGGACCAGCAGCAATCACCCTTGTATTCCAGGCCGAGAATGGACTGAGTCGATCGGCTTTCCTTCAACGAATAATCATAACGCCCCAACGCATACCACTTCTTGCTCAGTGGCCACTGGCCGGCCACGGTAGCCTGCTCTCGCCCTTGGTCATCGGTCTCTATGAGCTGCAGCGTGGGATCGTAGACTTGGCGCGGATCACGCTGATAACGGTACCAGGCCGACAAACTGGCAAGGCGCTTCGGCTCCCACCGCACGCCCGCCGTCATCCGGTTGCGATCACGAGAATCGGGATTGAACTGGGCATCGAAGCGCACGCTGAATTTGTCGGTGAGCGCGGCATTGGCGCCAATCAGGTAGTCGGATTTGGATCGGGTCCGCGCGGCCTCGCCGGGCCACAACGTCACACGCTGGTCGCTGAAGTGCATGCGCTGGGCGACCGACAGCGACAGACGCTCAAAGCCTGAGTCGGCGTCCAGCCAACGTGTGGTGAGCCCCACCGTCAGCTGATTGGCGTCGGCGATGCGGTCCCATCCGCCGCTGAAGATGTTCTCGCTGAATGCCTGACTGAAGCTGAAATCGGCATAGGCAGTATCGAAGACAGGAATGTGTTCCTGATCGCGATACGGTACGTAAAGATAATAAAGACGAGGTTCCAGCGTCTGGATCGCGGCGTTGCCGAACAGCGTGGCATCACGCTCGAACGTCATGCCGGAGTCGACCGAGAAGATCGGCAAGGCGCGCGACTGCGTCGCGTTGCGACCGCGATACTGCAACAGTTCGTCTTCATACCAGTCGACACTGTACTGGCTCAGATGCAGGCCCACTTTCGGCGTGACATACCAGCCGGCCCTGACGATGGGGTAGGCCACCGTGTTATAGGAAGTGAAACGATTTCCGTTGGGGGCGATACGGTGGTCGCGGAAATAATCGAATTCGGACAAACTGCCCGAGTAAAACGGCATGACGAAGCGGGTGGCGTAGTTCTCTGACACGACATCAAGCCCACCCCAGTCGTAGCGCGCGCCGCGAACGTAGAGCTCGGGCAGCTTGTCGTACTGCGGCGCGAGATAGCTCGTGCTACGGTCTTGCAAGGTCTGGTACTTGTGTACCGACAGCGAACCGCCGATATAGGGAGAATCCCACCAGGACAGGCTGGCCGTGCTCGGCAGCCATGTGTTGGTCGCTTCATTCAGTCCCAGAGAAGAAAAATCGCGGAAATAGTCGTCGTCAGACACCCTGCGTATATCGAAGCTGGCGTGCAGGCCGCCCCCCAGCGCTTGATTGTGTTGCCAACCGTAGTACCAGCGGTCACGTCCCGCTTCGCGGTCGTCGTGCAAGTAAGTACCCTGCATTTCCCCTGCATAGGTCTCGCCGAGGTAACGGAACTCGGCTCCCAGCTGCAGGCCCCGCTTGGCCATGATGCGCGGTGTCAGGGTCAGGTCGTAATTGGGCGCCAGATTGAAGTAGTACGGTATCGAGAATTCCATGCCGCCGGCCGTGGACGTACCGTAGGTGGGCAGCAGGAAGCCCGACTTTCGTTCCTTACGAATCGGGAAGCTCAGGTAGGGCGAATACAGAATGGGGACGTCCTTGAAGTACAAGGTGCCATGGCGCGCAATGCCTTCGTTGTCTTCGAAATGCAGGTCGACCTGTCTGGACTTGATGTACCAGGCCGGATCCGGACACGGGCAGCCCGAATAGGTGACGCTGTTCAGGCGCATGTGGTCGCGGCTGAAGATGTCCGCCCGCTCGGCGTTGCCCGCGCCGCCCGTAGCGCCAAGCCAGAAGTCGGGTTCCGAGATTTCGCCCGTTTCGCTATCGACGTTGTAATCGAACGCGGGCGCCTTCACGATGCTGGCATCGCGCATGATCAGCCCGTTGCCTCGCACCCGCAGCTGGCCCGTGGAACGCTGGTAATCGATGTGATCGCCCTTGACCACCGAGTCGATGCGGCGCACTTCGGCACTGCCCGATAGCACCACCCTGCCGTCGTCTTCAGAGTGGATGTCGTCGGCGATCAGGAAGGCCGACATCTGGTCTTCCTGAAGGAGATGGGTCTGGAGTTTTGAGGATATCTGCAGGTCAGTTCCGGCCTTCACCTTGATCGAGTCTGCCTGCGGAGGAGCCGCCAGAGCGGCCTGCCCGCAGCCATATGCGATAAGTAGTGACCACCAGACCGAACGCACGAGTGTCTTGCCCCCAAAAAACCGATTATATTTTGACTCTGCTGCCGGCCCGTCCTGGCCGCTCCGACCCCGCTCGGCGCGGTACAGAGCCTCCTTAAAACAAGGGCGACCCGGTATTATAGTGAGAGAATGCCGCAAACCATGGAATCCCAAATCTCCCCCCGGGCCGATCACCGCCTGGCCGCCTTGCATGCCTGGCTTGACACGCTTTCGCCCGCACTTGGCATCGCATCCACTACCCTGCGTCCGGCGTCCAGCGATGCCAGCTTCAGGCGCTACTTCCGCGTCGATCTGCACGAAGGGTCCGCCATCATCATGGATGCGCCGCCCGAGCACGAAGACTGCGGCCCGTTCCTGCACATCGCCGAACGACTGCGACAAGCGGGGCTCAAGGTGCCGCGCATCCTCGCGCAGGACTGCGACCAAGGCTTTCTTCTATTGTCGGATCTGGGTACGCACACCTATTATCAAGCCATACAAGAAGGGCTTGACGACGCTTCGCTGCAGCGCCTCTATCGTCCCGCCCTGCATGCTCTGGTCCGCATGCAACAGGCACCTTGCGACGATCTGCCGCGCTACGACGGGCGCGGGCTCGGCGAAGAGCTGACACTGTTTCAGGCATGGTATGTAGAAAAGCACTGGGGCGGCACGCTGACCGATCAAGAAGCGGCCGCCCTGGGCGAGGTCTTCGCGAACCTCGCCGCGGACACCGCGTCGCAACCCACCGTACTGGTGCATCGCGACTATCACTCCCCCAATCTCATGCTGCCGATAACAGCCGACGGGGAACCGGGCATCATCGACTTTCAAGACGCCGTCGCGGGCCCCATCACCTACGATATCGCCTCGCTGGTGACCGACGCGCGCACCACCTGGGAAGAAGACCAGCAGCTGGACTGGGCCATCCGTTACTGGGAAGCGGCACGGGCGGCCGGCCTGCCGGTCGGCGGCGACTTCGCGCTCTTCCATCGCGCCTACGAGTGGATGAGCCTGCAGCGCAACCTGCGCATACTCGGCGTGTTCGTCCGTCTGTCGCACCGCGACGGCAAACATCATTATCTGGATCACCTGCCGCGCGTAAATGGCTATGTGCGCCAGGTCGCCAGCCGCTATGGCGCCTTCAGGCCGCTGATGCGGGTGCTCGACCGGCTGGAGGGCAGGCAGCCCGTCAATCCGCTGCAGCCTCTATGAAAGCCATGATCCTGGCCGCCGGCCGTGGCGAGCGCATGCGCCCGCTGACCGACCATACGCCCAAGCCGCTGCTTCAAGCGGGCGGCAAGCCGCTCATCGTCTGGCATATCGAGCGCCTCGTAGCAGCGGGCTTCGCAGATATCGTCGTGAACTGCGCCTGGCTGGGCGAACGCCTGCAGGCAGCGCTGGGAGACGGCAGCCGCTTGGGGGCCCGCCTGCTCTGGTCACCCGAGAGCCCGGCCTTGGAAACCGCCGGCGGCATTGCCCGCGCCCTGCCGGCGCTGGGGCCCGAGCCTTTTCTCGTGGTCAATGGCGACGTATGGTGTGACTGGGATTTTCGGCAGGCGCGTCAAAGCGCAGCGGCTCTCGCGGCGACGCGGACCCGGGCTTGGCTGCTATTGGTGGACAATCCTGCTCACCATCCGAATGGCGACTTCGAGCTCGATTCCGGCGGCAGGGTGCAGGCGCTTTCATCCAGGTTGCCGGCCCTGACCTTCTCCGGCATAGGCGTCTATTGCCCCCATCTTTTCGAATCGGTGTCAGGCCGGGAACCCGCTGCGCTTGCGCCCGTGTTGCGCCAAGCCATCTCCCATTCCGAAGTCATCGGCGCGCGCCATGAAGGCGTATGGATGGATATTGGCACTCCGCAACGTCTGCAACAGCTGGACACGTATCTGCAAACTCGGGGCTAGCCCCGCAGAATGCACGCTTGTTAAACTGGCAAAGTTTTGCATGCAATAAAGGAATGAAGGTACCCATGTTCGGATCGTCAAAGCGCCAAGCATTCAGACCGACCGCTTATGGCAGCTCGCGCCGCCGCGGCATCCCGAGGTGGCTGGTCCTGATGCTGACCGGCATCGTACTGGGCGCGGGCGGCCTGCTCTTCCTTCAGAAAAGCTATGGCCCGACCCGCCTGACGGTCGAACAGTCGGAACAGCTGCACTACGATCTGAATAGCGCCAACATGGACAAGCAGCGTTTGCAGTCGCAGCTTAACCAGCATATTCAGGAACTCAAAGAAGCCAACGCGCGCGTGCAGTCGCAGGATGCCGAGCTCAAGCAACGCCAGGCCGAAATCGACAAGCTCAGCACCGATGTCGCGCTCTTCGTTGAAACCGCGCCGGACGACCCGCGCGGAACTTCGCCCGGCATACGTGCCGTATCGTTTCGCTTCGGCGATGGCCAGCTCGACTATCACATCCTGCTGATGCAGGACGCGGGCAAGGCCGAACCTTTCAAGGGCGAAATCACCTTGGTCGCCGCGGGCCGTTACAGCAACGGGCGCAATGGTACCGAACAGCTCACGCCCTTCTCCGTATCACTAGAACGCTATTCCCACTTGCAAGGCACGGTCGAGGTCCCCGAAGGCTTCACGCCGCGTGAGATCACGATACAGGTTCGCGCAGAGGGCTCGGACAGGGTCGCCGCCATGCGGGTGATCCGGGTTCCGCGCTAAGCTGGTCTCAGCCGCTGACGTGCTGAAGGAATTCTCGTAGCCGCTGGCTGGGAGGGCTATTCAGCAGTTCAGCCGGCGCACCGTCTTCTGCTATCTTTCCGCCATCCATGAACAGCAGCCGGGTGCCCACGCGGCGCGCGAACTCCATTTCGTGCGTCACGACCACCATCGTCATGCCGCCCTCGGCGAGATCCTGCATGACTTTCAGCACTTCGTAGCGCAGTTCCGGGTCCAGCGCCGAGGTCGGCTCATCGAACAGCATCAGCTTGGGCCGAATGGCGAGGGCCCGGGCGATGGCCACGCGCTGCTGCTGCCCGCCGGACAGCTGGCCGGGGTAGTGATCCATGCGCTGTTCCAGGCCCACTTTGGCCAGCAAAGCCATAGCTTCTTCCCGGGCCTGGCTCCTGCTGGTTCCCCGTGTATGGAGCGGACCGAACATGACGTTTTCCAGGGCGGTCAGCTGTGGAAACAGATTGAATTGCTGGAATACCATGCCTGCTTCCCGGCGCAGCTCGCGTACTTGGGCGGGCGTGCCGCACACACTTTGGCCGTTGACGACGATATCGCCTTCCTGAATGGTTTCCAGCACATTGATACAACGCAGAAAAGTGGACTTGCCTGAGCCCGACGGCCCGACCACCACCACGACCTCGTGCGGCTCAATACCCAGCGTGATGCCGTCCAGGACGGTGTTGTCGCCGAAGCGTTTGACGACGTTCTTGAACTCGACGATCTTCATACGATTTGCGTCCGATGCTCGATGAACTTAAGGGTCAGTGCAATGAAGCCGGTCAATATGAGATAGATCACCGCGACTGCAGCCCAGATTTCGACCGAGCGGAAGTTGGCTGCGATGATCTCCTGGCCTTGCCGTGTCAGCTCGGCCACGCCGATGACAATGAACAGAGATGAATCCTTCAGACTGATGATGCACTGGTTGCCCATCGCCGGAATCATCCGGCGCAAGGCCACCGGGCCAATGATGTAGGCGAGTATCTTCCAGAACGGCAGGCCCATGGCTTCTCCAGCTTCTTTGAGGCCCTTGGGCACGGACTGGAGCGCCCCGCGCACGATCTCCGCAATATAGGCACCGGAGTTGATCACGAGGGTGAAGATAGCCGCCATGACGGCATCGATGCGCCAGCCCGCCAGCAGCGGCAGCGCAAAGTAGATGAACATCACCTGCACGACAATGGGCGTCCCCCGAATCACGAGGATATAGGTCTGCGCCATGAAGGACAGCGCCTTGGGCAGATAGGGCAGAAAGCGCCATGCAAGCACAAGCGCCACGGCCAGTTTCAGCAATGTCCAGACGATGTCTGTGACAGCGGCCATATAAGTCCCGCTCAGCCACGATGAGACGCGCAGCAGCAGATACAGGACCAGGAGCGCTCCCACGGCGGTCAGTACTGAACGCAGCGAGACCGGCACTTTCACATAGGTGGTCACCACCCCGCTCAGGAAACCGATCACTGTGCCGCCCAATAGCCCGAGCAGCGTGATCTGGATCGTCAACTTCGCGCCTTCAAGCAGACTGGGAAGCGCGGCCCAGATAGCAGACCATTCGAATGTCACATTCTTCGCCTTACAAGGTGCATGAAGAACGGCGACCCGTGATGTATCGCCGGGTCGCCGCAGGCTCTGCAGGCGTGAGCCGTTGAGCAATCAAAGCCAGGACCGGCTTGCGCTCAGCGACTACGCCAGGGATACAGGCTTACTGACCGGAGGCCTGCTTGCCGAACCACTTCTCGTAGATGGACTCGTACTGCCCGTTCTCGCGCAGCGTGGCCAGTGCCTTGTTCACGACGGGCACCAGTTCGCTGCCCTTGGGAAAGGCGATGCCGTAGAAGTCGCCGCTCTTGAGTGAACCCACCACCTTCACCTGGCCCTTGCCTGCGGTGTTGGCGAAATACTGAAGGTTCGGCGTGTCGTGCACCACGGCGTCGACGCGGCCGGTCGCGAGCTCAAGAAAGGCGTTGTCGATATTAGGGAAAAGCTTGAGTTTGGCGTTGGGGACGTTTTCCTTGAGGTAGTCCACCGTGGCGGTGCCGATTTTCACGGCGACCAGCTTGCCGTCGAGATCGGCAGCGGTCTTGATGTCGTTGTTGTCGGTGCCCACCAAAACCGCGAGCCCGCTTTCATAGTAGGGGTCGGAAAAATCAATGACCTTCTTGCGGTCGTCGCGGATGGTGATGCCCGCGAGCGCGACATCGAGGTTGCGTGTCTGGAGGCCGGGAATGATGCCGTTGAAATCCATGGGCCGCAGTTGATACGTCAGCCCCGCCTGCTTGGCGACTGCATCCCACAGATCGATGTCGAAGCCTGTGTACTTGCCGTCCTGCTTGAACTCGAAGGGAACGAAGGCGGTGTCCGTTGCGACAAGCAGTTCTTTCTGCTGGGCCAGGGCTTGGCCGGCGGGAATGGCAAGCGCCAGGGTGATACCGGCGGCGAACGCCTTGATAATGTGCTTCGACATGTTTGTCTCCTTCGCGTGGTGACGCGTTGTTATTAGTCTGATTATGTGCCGTGTCGTTGCTTGTGGCAACGCCGGGAACCGGCCCTGTGACCGATGCCCCTGCACTGGCAAGACGGGTCTATCGTACCTTAAGGCTTAGAAAGCCGGAACGATGGATCCCTTGTATTTTTCCTGAATGAACTTGCGCACGTCGTCGCTGTTGAGCGCCTTCATGAGCTTCTTCACCGCCTCGTCGTCCTTTTTGGCTTCGGTGGTGGCAACCAGGTTGGCGTAGGGCGAGTCTTCGCCTTCAATGAAGAGCGCGTCCTTCAGGGGGTTCAGTCCGGCTTCCAACGCATAGTTCGTATTGATCAGGGCAATGTCGACATCGGGCAGCACACGCGGCAAGGTGGCGGCTTCGAGTTCACGAAATTTGAATTTCCTGGGGTTCTCGGCGATATCGCGCGCCGTGGCGAGGATATTGGAAGGATCTTTCAGCTTGATGAGGCCCTGTTTCTGCAACAGCAGCAAGGCGCGCGCGCCGTTGGAGGGGTCATTCGGCAGGGCGACCTGTGCGCCGTCCTTGAGCTCGTCGATGCTCTTGATCTTGCTGGAATAGGCGCCAAAGGGCTCGACATGCACCAGTCCTACGGAAACCAGCTTGGTCTTGTGCTCGGCGTTGAAGGAGTCGAGATAGGGCTTGTGCTGGAAGAAGTTGGCGTCGAGCTGGCCGTCAGACACCTGCACGTTGGGCTGCACGTAGTCGGTGAACACCTTGATGTCGAGCTCGACACCTTCCTTGGCCAGCGTCGGCTTAACGAATTCCAGCAGCTCCGCGTGAGGCACCGGGGTCGCGGCGACGGACAGCTTCTCGGCTTGAGCGGCCGAGGCGCCGAACAGAGCGGCCAGAGCGAATACGGCCGCCGGAGCAAATTTCTTGAACGACATGGTTATCTCCAGGAAAGGAATCACTTGCGATTCAATCGGGCGACCAGGCGGTCGCCAAAAACTTGCAGCACTTGCACCATGATGACCAGTATCACCACGGTGACGACCATGACGTCGGTCTGGTAGCGCTGGTATCCAAAGCGCAGGGCCAGGTCACCCAGGCCGCCGCCGCCGATCACGCCAGACATGGCGGAATATCCGACCAGCGCGATGGCCGTCACGATCACCGCCGCCACGATGCCGGTCATGGCCTCGGGCAGCAGAGCCAGCAGTACGGTCTGACGTGAATTGGCGCCCATAGCGCGGCAGGCTTCCGACACGCCCGGGTCGAGCTCGCGCAGCACGTTTTCCACCAGGCGGGCGAAAAACGGGGCCGCGCTGGCCACCAGAGGCGGCACCGCGCCCTCTACCCCAAGCGAGGTACCGGCCAGTACACGGGTAAACGGGATCATCACGATCAGCAAAATCAGAAAAGGGACGGAACGCAGCACGTTCACGATGAAGGACAGCACCTGATAGACGGCGGTATTGGAAAGCATTTGCCGCGGACTCGTCAGAAAGAGAATGACGCCCAGCGGAAGTCCGATGATGATCGTGAACAACAGGGAGAACCCGGTCATCAGCAACGTGTCTATAGTGGCTTCGCCAATCAGCAGCCAATCGATATTGCCCAGAATCATTGCCGCAACTCCTCGCATTCCACGCCTTCGGAGCGCAGCAATTCCGGAAGCCGCGCCTGAGCTTCCGGCTTACCCTGGACCGCGACGACGAGCTGTCCATACGGGGTCTCTTTGATTCGGCCCACTGAGCCCTGCAAGATACTGAGGTCCAGGCCGAGCTCGCGGCTGACGCGGCTCAACAGCGGTTGCAGCGTCGATTCGCCGCGGAAACTCAGCCGCAGCAGCATGCCTTCCATGCCTTGCGCCATGTCGCGCCAACCTTCGGCGTCCACCCCGCTTTCGGACAGCAAGGACTGCGTGACGGCATGCTGCGGGTGCAGGAAGACATCGAGCACGTCGCCACACTCGACAATCCGCCCAGCGTCGATCACGGCCACGCGGTCGCAGACGCTGCGGATGACGTCCATCCCGTGGGTGATCAGCACGATGGTCAGGCCCAGTCGGCGGTTGATGTCGATCAGCAGACGCAAGATCGACTGCGTGGTCTCGGGGTCCAGGGCCGAGGTCGCTTCGTCGCACAGGAGCAGCCGCGGCTTGCTGGCCAAGGCCCGCGCGATGCCCACTCGCTGCTGCTGGCCGCCGGAGAGCTGGCGAGGATATTTTCCAGCATGCTCGGACAGGCCCACCAGCGACAGGACTTCCTGGGCACGCTCACGCTGCTGCTTGCGATTCATTCCCGCCAGGCGCAAGGGGAAGCAGACGTTATCCAGCACGGTGCGTGAACTCAGCAGATTGAAATGCTGGAACACCATGCCCACCGATTGCCGGAAGCCGCGCAACTCGGCTTCGCCATAAGCGGTGATGTCCTGACCGTCGATGGTCACGCGGCCCTCGGTGGGACGTTCCAACAGGTTCAGCATCCGTATGAGCGTGCTCTTGCCGGCGCCCGAACGGCCGATGATGCCGAAGATCTCGCCGCGCTCAATGCGCAGGCTGACTCCCGCCAGCGCGTGCGACACGCGCTCCGGAGTCGCATACGTTTTGCGCAGGTTTTCCAGGACGATCAAGGCGGCGGCTCTCTGAAGACGATGGCGGCGGGATCTCCGCAGCGAACGGCAGAATTTAACATGGTGATTATCGGAAGAATCACCGAAGCTTAAAACCTCTGGTTATAACTGCCTAGTGCAGTTTGAGACGGGGCTCCGTACGACGCTGGATACGCGCCAGCAGTACATTCAGCGCGGTGCGGGCGAAACCGTGCACGGCGAGCTGGTGCCGACGGTACAGCAGCGCATAGAAGTATCGCGCCATTCTTCCCTCCAGCGACACGTCGCGCATGAGGTTGCCCATAAGATTCCCCACGGCGGAATAGTCCGCCAGAGACACGAGCGAACCGCGGTTACGGAATCGGAAGTCTGGGATAGCCTGGCCGCGAAGATGGCGCGGCAGATGCTCGGACAGGAAGCGCGCCTGCTGCTGCGCTGCCTGCGCCAGCGGGGGCACCGTCCGTTCATCGCCCTCTTCCACGGGACAGGCGGCGCAATCGCCCATGGCGAAGATGGCCTCGTCCCGCGTGGTCTGCAAACTGCGCTTCACTTTCAACTGGTGGCGGGAATTGGTCTCCAGGCCATCGAGTGTATCCAGTACGCCCGGCGCTTCGATACCTGCCGCCCATACGACGAAGGTTGCCGGAAAGCGCCGGCCGTCCTTGGTGTGTACGGCTGAATCGGTGACTTCGGAAACGGCCACCCCGCACATGACTTGCACGTCCAGGGACTTCAGCGTGGCTTCGGCATCCCGGCTGACACGCTCCGGCAACGCCGCAAGCAAGCGCGGCGCACGATCCAGTACAGTGATTCGCACGCGGCCAGGCTGGATCGATTCCAGGCCATAGTACGGAAGCTGATGCGAAGCCCGACGCAATTCGGCTGCGAGTTCGACACCGGTGGCGCCGCCGCCGACAATCACCACATCCAGCGCATCGTGCCCCTGCATGCCCGGACCGTCACTGTCCTTGGCACGCGCATGTGCCTGCAAGTAGCGCCTCAACAGCTTGCGGTGGAAGCGCAACGCCTCTTCTGCCGTGTCCAGGAAACTGCAATACTCCCGCACACCCGGGACGCCGAAATCCGCGCTGCGGCTGCCGATCGCCAGCACCAGCGTGTCATAGGCGATGCGACGCGCCGGCGCGATGGCATCACCGCCTTCATCCAGCGCTTCGGCCAGCATGATCTCGCGCCGGCCGCGGTCAAGCCCGCATAGGACTCCCGGCTGGAACTGGAAATGATTCCAGCGCGCCTGCGCCAGGTAATTGACATCATTGGCCGAGAAATCCAGCGAGCCCGACGCGACCTCATGCAACAGGGGCTTCCAGACATGGGTCAGACTGCGGTCGACCAGGGTGATCGCGGCCTTGCCGTTGCGTCCGAGCCCCTTGCCCAGGCGAGTGGCAAGCACGAGCCCGCCGGCTCCGCCTCCGACAATCACGATTCGATGCGGCATGAAGCCTCCTGGAAAAGGATCGAATCGCAAGACAGCACGTAGCGTGCACGCCGACGCGCTCGCCCCGACGTACCGCTGAAGTGGACTGCTAAACGCCGTCGGTGCCCCCCCCGGCAGCCGCTTCAGGCCGGCGACGCGGGGAGGTATTCCCGTGCGAGCCGCACGACCGTAACGCCGGGGCGCAGTTGTCGCAAAGAAGGCATGATCAGCGTGCAGGCGTCGTAGGGCGCGACGATGGGCCGGCCTTCGGCCCAGCCGATCAGGTCCCCGGCATGCGCCAGGGTTTCGAGCCCGTGCCAGTCGGCAGCAAACGTCAGGTCCATGGAAGACGCGACCACCGCCTGCGTGACCTCCAGCACGCGCTGCGTCGCAGGCGTCGGCAAGAGCCACCCTTCGGGGAGATCACCCTGCTCGATGATGCCCGACTCCTCCAGCAGACGGGCCACCATGTCACGGGCGACGTCACGCGATGCCGGATCTCCATGGAAACCGCACTCGATCAGCAAGGCGCAGGCGTCCTCATGTGGGTCACCGAAGCGACCGTAGTCCCGCAGGCGAACGCCATCCTTATGGCCGGCATCGACGATCACGTGGCCCGGTGCCTGCAGGGCGCGGGCCAGCGCGATATTGCGCGGCAAGAGGCCTGTGAGCAGCAAAGGGGCGGAAGGCTCGTGCATAGAGTGGAGATCCAGCAGCCAGTCCGCTTGCTGCACCCACAGCCGCAGCTCTGCGGCGCGCCGACGTTCGCTGGTGCTGGCATCGGCAAGCCGCTCTTCCTGCCAGACTCGGTTCAGGTCTTCATCAACGTAGCGGCTGGCATCGTGTTGCTGCGGATCGAAGCGATCAAAGGCATCCAGGTTGCAAAAAGCCATGATCAGCCGACCGCTACGCGGCCGCAAGCCCAAAGCGAGAAGGTCTTTGAGCGCCCAGGCACCGCACAGCTCATTGCCATGAATGAGGGCGGTTATCAGGACGGTGCGCCCAGGCGCATCCGCCTCGAACAACCAGACGCCGGGCGTCCCTGTATTGCCCCGGCGCTCGTCGGTCAAGTCGGGTTTTGGCAGATCGAAACTCATGTGCGGCGTCCGATCATTTGGCTCGGCCGATGCCTGCCACGTCGACCAAGCGCTGGTATTTGTCGGTCTCGGCTTCGTAGAAGGCAACAGGGTCGATGTCGGGGGCATACAGCGAAGCACCACTGGCTGCAAGCTTGTCTCGCAGAGTATCGGATTTGAGCGCATCGGCCAGTGCGCTGCGCAAGCGAGCGACGACGTCGTCTGGCATGCCTGCGGGTCCGTACAGGCCGAACCAGACGTTAATGTCCACGCCCTCGAATCCGGGTGTCTCGGCCAAGGCGGGGATGTCGGGAGCGGCAAGAGAGCGCTGCTTTTCTGTGGTTCCCAATGCAACGACGGTGCCCGCCTTCACGTGCGGCAAACCGGAGGACATGACGAACACGCCGTAATTAAGCTGCCCGCTCACCAGGTCCGTGACGAGCGGGGCGACACCGCGGTAAGGCACATGCTGAGCCTGGGTGCCCGTCGATTCGTTGATCATTTCTCCGGCCAGGTGCAGCGCCGTGCCTATGCCCGAGGAACCGAAGTTGTACTCGCCCGGTTTCCCGCCTTTCAGTTTTTCGATGTATTGAGCCGCTGTGGTGACACCGCTTTCCTTGGAAGCCGTGTACAGCATGGGTTGAGCGGCGATCATGCCGACATGCGTGAAATCCCTGCGGCCATCGTATCGAACGGCGTCATTGATCATGCCGGCAATGACCATCTCATTGGTCGCTCCCAGCAGCAGCGTGTAGCCATCGGGCGTGGCGCGCACGACACGCTGTGCGCCGATGGTGCCGCCGGCGCCGCCGAGGTTCTCGATCACGACACTCTGTCCCAGGCGTTCCGAGAGCTGCTCGCCGAGCACCCGGGCGGTGAGATCGACGCTACCGCCGGCGGGATAACCTACCACGATGGAAATCGACTTGGATGGATACGAGTCGGCCTGCGCGGGCGCGGCAGCGATGAGTGAACAGGATACAAGCAGGGCGGCCAGCGTGCCGCGGGTGAACATGTGCTCCATGATGAGCCTTCCTCTCTTTTATGACTATTGTGAGTGTGAAGCGGCCGAGCATCGGCCGGCCTCGTCAGCGAACAGGAATCCGCCGTTGTCTCCAGGCCCGCGCTTCAAAATCGCGGACGCATCCAATTCTGCCGCCAGACACATGCCCCGGCGTGCCGAATCGGCACATCAATCTGCTTTCGTGGGCCGCCTGCCGCCGGCCGTGGCTTCCCAGACGGCCTCGGCAGCTTCGGACAGCACGGCGCTGGAACGATAAAGACGCACTTCGAAGGCGATCTGGTCGCTGGTGTCGCCCAACGGCATGAGCAAGCCACGGCGGCAGTCACCCGCTACCATCGACCACGGCAGCCACGCCACCCCCAGCCCATGCAGCACCATTCCCCGCGCCGCGTCGAGGGAGTCGCTGCCGATGGACGGGACCAGGGGATAAGGCATGCTTTCCAGGCGATCACCGAGTATGCGTGCCATCGCAAGGCCGCCGCGGTAGGAGATGAGGGGAATCGACACGCCGGACTCACTCAGCCCATGGCGCGGCCGGCCGCGCGACACGGCCTGACTGACCGGCACCAGCCTGTCGGTCGCCAGCGTCATGTGGCGATAGCCGCCGCCCAGATGCGTGGACAGGGCGGGATGCTCGTAGCAACAAAGCAGGTCCGCCCGGCCGTCCGCCAACAGGGCGGACATGTCGGCCATCATGCCGGTAGAAATTTCGATTTGAGCGTCCGGACCGAGCACAGGCCGGCGCCCCTTGCGCATCCGGGCGACCCAGTCCGCCACCAAAGTACCGGCCAGGCTGCGGCCGGTCGCAATATGGACGCATTGGCGCGTGTGGCCGCCGCTGTGTCCGATCTGGCGGCGCACCCGCTCGACTTGTTCCACGACCTGACAGGCGGTTTTATAAAGGGCTTCGCCTTCGGGGGTCAGCGCAACGGGGAGATGCCGACGATCAATCAGCGTTGCGCCCGCCCACTCCTCGAGCCCGCGGATCCGGCGCCCGAAAGCGGGATGCGTGACATGCCGCAGTTCCGCCCCACGAACGAAACTTCCGCTGCGCACGAGCGCAATAAAATCTTCGAAGAGCTTCAGCTGCGACAATGTATATACCCCCGCGCCACGGACAAGCACTCAGGACGAAAATAGGAACTGCCCTGACAAATGGGGGCGGAACACCGATTAAAGCACGGCACATC
>JAEWFK010000012.1 GCA_023388835.1 Pseudomonadota bacterium
CTGCTCATCAAGACTTTGACGCCTGACGCGCAATACGCCATGCACGCCGTTATCCATGACGTCTTCCACCACGCCCAGGAGCACGCTCTGCCCGTCCTGTTCGCCATGAAGAGTGCAGCCGATCAGATCGACCCAGTAGTATTCATCCGCGTCGGCGGCGGGAAACGACGAGCGCGACACCCATACCGTGCAACCACGAAGCTGCTCGGCTTGCGTGCGGTCTGCGATGCCCTGCAGGCCGCCCACGATGGTGCTGCCCTGTGTACGGCTTTTCAGGACCTTGATCGGCCATGCAGGCGAATCGGCGCCGGCCTTGAGAGGCGCAGCGGTTCGACGCAGCCACCATTCGCGTGCCTGCAACAACGCCGAGGAACCGGCCGTGTGCGGCTGGATTTTCACCCAGCCCCGCACGCCATAGGCCCCGGTCACACGCCCGAGCTCAACCAGATCCCCAGGTTCGGCGACCGTGGCGGCTTCAGACTGTGACACCATGTGCTTGCCCGATGCGAGCGGGAGCTCAGGCAGCGGTCTGGGCAGCGCTGTACTGCTTGACCAGGCGCTCGACGGCGGGCGACAGCTGGGCGCCGTTTTCGATCCAGTAGGTCACGCGATCTTGCGCCAGGCGCAGGTTCTCGACGCCTTCCTTGCCGACGGGGTTGTAAAAGCCCAGGCGCTCGATGAAACGGCCGTCACGGCGATTGCGGGAATCAGCAGCGACGACATTGTAAAAGGGGCGCTTCTTCGAGCCGCCGCGGGCCAGACGAATTACAACCATGGTAATCCTTTGATAGTGTTGTGAAAAACAGAAGATTCTAGCACTGATCGCAAGTCAGCCGCAATGAAGCTGCGGGCGATCTGTGCCGGGTTTGAAAACATACAACAATGGCCGCCGCTGAAGTCAGCGGCGCCGCAAAAAATGCCACACCGCATCGTCCTGGCCTGACTGGGCCAGAAGCGCATTGCCGGTCTGTTCGCAGAACGCCTGGAAATCGCGTTCGGCATGCGGGTCGGTCGTGACGACCTTGAGCACTTCGCCCGAAGCCATCTGCGCCAAGGCCTTCTTGGCGCGCAAGATGGGCAAGGGACACTTCAGCCCCGAGGCGTCGACCTCGGCGGTGGCGGCGGGAAGATGGCTGGATTCGCTCATGATTTACGCCAGGCGCTCACGCACCCATGCCTCGACACCGGCGGTGGCGCCGGCCAACGCTGCGACATCCGTACCGCCGCCCATGGCCATGTCGGGACGCCCCCCGCCCTTGCCGCCCACTTGGCCGGCAATGGCGCCCACCAGCTCGCCCGCCTTGACCCGGTCTACAAGATCGGAAGTAACCCCCCCCACCAGGCTGATCTTGTCGTCAGCCACGGCGGCCAGCAACACGACGGCGGACTTGAGTTTATCTTTGAGCTGGTCGACCATGCCGCGCAATGCCTTCGGATCCGTGCCGTTCAAAGTGGCCACGAGCAGCTTGGTGTTGCCATCAAGCGCAATGGCCTGGTCAGCCAGATTACTGCCGACGGAAGCCGCCTGCTTGCTTTTGAGTTTTTCAAGCTCGCGTTCAAGCGACTTGAGCTGGTTCTGAAGCACGCCGATGCGTTCGACGAGATCGGCGGGCTGCGCCTTCACTGAAGCGGCGGCGCGCTGCAGGGTGTCGTTGGTCTGCTGCACCCATGCCAGAGCATTCGCCCCGGTGATGGCTTCCACACGCCGCACGCCGGCGGCCACACCGCCTTCGGACATAATTTTGAACAGGCCGATGTCCCCCGTGCGGGCCACGTGGGTACCGCCGCAGAGTTCGCGCGACGAACCGATATCCAGCACGCGCACGACATCGCCGTATTTTTCGCCGAACAAGGCGACCGCTCCGCCCTGCACCGCTTCGTCGTAGCTCATGTGCTGGGCGCCGGTGGCGTGGTTCTGCAGAATCTCTTCATTGACGATGCGCTCGACCTGGGCAATCTGGCCGTGACTCATGGGGGCATCGTGCGCGAAATCGAAGCGGGTCTTGTCGGCGTCGACGAGCGAGCCGCGCTGCTGCACGTGCGCACCCAGCACTTCACGCAAGGCCTTGTGCATGAGATGCGTGGCCGAATGATTGCGCATGGTGTAGGCGCGGTGTGCCGCATCCACCTGCGCGTCGACGGTGGCGCCCACGCGCAGTTCGCCCTCGAGCAATTCACCGTGATGGCCGAATACGTTGGGCTGGATTTTCTGAGTATCGTTGACCTGGAACTGCATTCCCGGTGCAAGCAACAAGCCGTCATCGCCCACCTGGCCGCCGGATTCCGCATAGAACGGCGTAGTGTCGAGCACCACGATCGCGTGTTGACCGGGCTGCACGCTCTCGACGGACGTACCGTCGACATAAAGGGCGGTCACGCGGCCACTGGCTTGCAGAGATTCATAGCCTTGGAAGCGGGTTTCGTCGCCCTGGTAGCTCAAGCCTTCGGCCGCCTTGAACTTGCCCGCCGCGCGAGCCTGCTCACGCTGGCGTTGCATGGCGGAATCAAAGCCTTGCTGATCGATGCCGACGCCACGCTCGCGGCAGATGTCGGCGGTAAGGTCGACCGGGAAGCCGTAGGTGTCGTAGAGCGTGAACAGCGTCTGGCCGTCGAGCACGCCGTCTTCCGGGACTTCCGCCAGCGCGGATTCCAGGATCTTCATGCCATGCTCGAGCGTTTCAATGAACCGCTCTTCTTCCTGGCGCAACACCTGTTCAACCCGCGATTGCTGCTTGGTCAGTTCGGGATAGGCTTCGCCCATCTCGGCGACCAGGTCGGCCACCAGCCGGTGGAAGAAGGGCTTCGGCTGCCCCAGCTTGTGGCCATGGCGCAGTGCCCGGCGCACGATACGGCGCAGCACATAGCCGCGGCCTTCGTTGCTGGGAATGACGCCGTCCACAATGAGGAAGCCGCACGCACGAATATGGTCGGCAATGACCTTGAGCGAGTTCTCTTCGAGATTGCTCGTGCCGGTTTCGCGCGCCGCGGCAGCGATCAGCTTGCGGAAGAGATCGATCTCGTAGTTGGAGTGCACATGCTGCAGCACGGCCGCGATACGCTCCAGGCCCATGCCCGTGTCGACACAGGGTTTGGGAAGCGGAGTGAGCGTACCGGAGGCATCGCGGTCGAACTGCATGAAGACCAGGTTCCAGACTTCGATATAGCGATCGCCGTCTTCTTCCGGCGATCCCGGGGGGCCTCCCCAGACGTCCGGACCGTGGTCGTAGAAAATTTCAGAGCAAGGGCCGCAGGGCCCCGTATCGGCCATCTGCCAGAAGTTGTCCGATGCGTAGGGCGCACCCTTGTTGTCGCCGATGCGGATGATGCGCTCGACGGGCACGCCGACTTCCTTCGCCCAGATGTCGTAGGCTTCGTCGTCGTCCTGATAGACCGTGACCCACAGTTTTTCGGCGGGCAACTTGTAGACGTTCGTCAGCAGTTCCCACGCGTACTGGATGGCATCGCGCTTGAAGTAATCGCCGAAACTGAAGTTGCCCAGCATCTCGAAGAAGGTGTGGTGCCGGGCGGTGTAACCCACGTTCTCCAGGTCGTTATGCTTGCCACCGGCGCGTACGCAACGCTGCGACGTAGTCGCTCGCGAATAGGGGCGAGTCTCGGCGCCCGTGAAGACGTCTTTGAACTGCACCATGCCGGAATTGGTGAACAGCAAAGTGGGATCATTGCCCGGAACGAGCGATGATGAGGCAACGATCTGGTGCCCTTTCGACTCAAAGAAAGAAAGGAACTTCTGGCGTATCTCGGAGGTCTTCATTGCAGCAAAGTGCTCGGTCCATAGGTAACCAGTCATTATAGAGGCTGTTGCCACGAATTACGCAAAAGTGCCGGCCGACGTCTAGCCCACGCATAGGTAAGCTTGTTGTCTTCCTTCCGGATAGGGGCGCGGGCCGGTGTCCAGAATGCGCACGGCGGCGGCATACCAGGGGCATCCACAGGAACCGGTCAGCGGATTGGCGGTCGACACGCCGTCCAGAGTTTCGCATCCGTACAAAGAGTTATAGCCATAGCCCCCTCCCCCGGTTCGGCTGGATGATCGCCAGTAATAATCGCGACAGACCAGGAGCCCGCCGGCGTGTTCATGGGCCACCGCCCCGTTTGGCGCACAGGGCGTGCCATCAGCATGATGCGCCCCGATAACCAATTGGCCCGCAAGACTGGCGTCGCCGCCGCCGGCCATGTCGCCCGCGACCGACAATGAGCCTTGGAAGTCCGGATCCCTCCGGTCGCGAACTCGCAAATAACTCCATCGGGCGAGGTGTTCGCCTGTGACAGCCATGCCCACCGTTCCCTCGGGCAGCGCGGTGCCGTCGTACAACACGTTGCTGAACGCGAATGCCGCCCCGCGAATCCGGTCAGGATCGCTCATATGCACGGCCGCGCCATGCCCTTTCGCCGCCAGCAGCCATTGCGCGATCATGGCTTCGTCGGGCAAACCGCTTGGTGCATGGAGCATCGGACGCTCTCCATGCACCAAGGCCTCGACCGCGCAGGTGTCGCCCGGACAATTTCCCTTCCGCCACACACTCACCCGCGCCGGCCCGGTCAGGCGGTGCGACAAGGGTGTGCCCGCCGACAGAAAGCCGGCCTGCACCAGTTCCGGAACGGTAGGCCCCCTCCAGTCGGAGAAACCGTAAGGGGACAAGGCGCTGATCGCCGCGGCTTCCTGGATCTCCGCTCCGTGCCGCTGCACATAAGCCATAAGGGCCTTGTGTATGGTTTGCATCCATACCGCTGCCGACTGCGCCTGAGCGTCGTTGAAACGATGCATCAAGGTTTGCGCGCCCCACGCCGCCAGCAGGCCGGCGATCAGCAGAGCCAACGTAAGTTCCAATAACGCGTAGCCGGCTTGCGCCCGTGCGTCTGCGTGCGGCAGCACGGCTCAGCTCACTGTAAAGACAAAAGTATTGCCGTCTCCCTGGCTGCACCGGGACTCCGTTTCGAGCGCGCTGTAGCGGGTGCTTCCATTCTTGACCACGGTCACGCCGCCGCCTTGCGGCGTAAGAGAAATTTCCGCCGAAACCCGCTGCATGACGGATGCAATGGATGGGCAGGCGGCATGATTGACGCCGGACAGCGTGATGGTGAAGGCGGCCCCCGCAGCCGCTTCAGCCACGCTCACTTCGCCGTCGGAGCCCAGCCCATGCCGCACCGTGGGCGAAGC
>JAEWFK010000078.1 GCA_023388835.1 Pseudomonadota bacterium
ATAGGGTCGCCATAATGGATCAAGACGTCGAGATCCGGAAGGGTGCCCAGCGCCGCCCCGGCAAGCAAAGCCCTGCGGCCATAGCGCCGCCCCATTAGTGCCCCGGCGATTCCCGCGCCCAGCGCGGCTTGTGTGACTGAATCCATGGTTGCTGCATGCCCTCCGGGGCATCAGCATACTAAAATCAAGGATTAACTGTCTTACCAGGTACCATCATGGCCGATTTTCTCGTCGCCGCCCTCTACAAGTTTGTCCATCTGCCCGATTTCCGGGAGTTACGCGAACCCCTGCTGTCACAGTGTGAAGCCCAAGGCGTGAAGGGCACTTTGCTGCTCGCCGAAGAAGGCATCAACGGCACGATCGCCGGCACCGAAGCGGGCGTCCGTGCCGTGCTTGCCTATCTGCATGCCGAGCCCCGCCTGGCCGATCTGGTGCATAAGGAATCCAGGGCGCCGCGTATGCCTTTCTACCGGATGAAGGTCAAACTCAAACGCGAAATCGTCACCATGGGTATACCGAACGTGCAGGCCGAGACCATGGCCGGCGTCTACGTGAAGCCGGAAGACTGGAATGAACTGATTTCCGATCCGGAAGTCGTGGTGGTCGATACCCGCAACGATTATGAGTTCCAGATCGGCACCTTTGAACGGGCCGTCAATCCCGAGACGGACAGCTTCACGGAGTTCCCCGGCTGGATTGCCCAGCAGCGCGAGCAGGGCGGTGTGCTGCACAACAAGCGCAAGGTCGCCATGTTCTGCACGGGCGGCATACGCTGCGAAAAATCGACGGCCTATATGCGCTCGCTTGGCTACGACGAGGTCTATCATCTGGAAGGCGGCATTCTCAAGTATCTTGAAACCATGCCGGAAGAAGCCAGTCTGTGGAAGGGCGAATGCTTCGTCTTCGATGAGCGGGTGTCGGTGCGCCATGGGCTGGAACCCGGCCAGTATGAGTTCTGCCGAGCCTGTCGCCTGCCCCTGAATGCAGAGGACAAGGCGTCTGAACACTTTGTCGAAGGCGTCAGCTGCCCGCATTGCCACGACAGGCACACAGACGAGCAGAAGCAGCGCTTCGCCGAGCGCCAGCGCCAAGTGGAACTCGCTCGTGAACGAGCTGAGCGTCACATCGGTGTACGGGTTGAACTGAAGAAGGAAGCCAAGGCCCGTGCGCTGGCCGTGGCTGAAGCGCGCCGGGAAGCCCGGTTGGCGGCACGCCAAGCCAAAACGGCGCAGCCCGAGGACGGCCCGGATCCTTTGAAGGCCGCGTCATCAGCACAGGCGCAATGACCGTCCAGCAGCCCGTACTCTATTCGTTTCGTCGTTGCCCGTATGCCATGCGGGCGCGGCTGGCGCTGGCCGCCGGCCGGCAGAGGTGCGAACTGCGGGAAGTTGTCCTGCGCGACAAGCCTGCCGCCCTGCTTGAGGCGTCGCCCAAAGGCACTGTCCCCGTGCTCGTGCTGGCGGATGGCGAGGTAATCGACCAAAGTCTGGACATCATGGTGTGGGCGCTTACCGAGCATGATCCGCAGCGCTGGCTGATGCCGGAAGCAGGGGACTGGGAACAGATGTTGGCGCTGATCGGGGATTGTGACGGCGGCTTCAAGCATGAACTGGATCGCTACAAGTATCCCGATCGCTATGAAGATGCGGATGCAGGCGCGATGGCCCACCGTAGCGCCGCTGCCCAGTGGCTGGCCGGGCTTGATGCCAGGCTGTCGGAGTCGGCGCAGTTGTTTGGCGAACGCGCTTCACTGGCCGACGCCGCGATCATGCCGTTTGTCAGGCAGTTTGCGCAGGTCGATCGGGCATGGTTCGATGCCCAGCCGTGGCCGGCTCTGCATGTCTGGCTGAAGGGTTGGCTGGAATCCGAAGGATTCCGAGCCATCATGGAAAAGTATCCGCCTTGGGATGGCAAGGCGGGGGTGCCTTTTCCCTCTTAGCGGTCCATGCCCGGCACGACGGCGTTGAAGCCGCAATCAACGTGCGTGATTTCCCCGGTGATGCCTGCGGCAAGGTCGGAGAGCATGAAGGCCGATGTGTTGCCGACGTCTTCGATGGTCACGTTGCGGCGCAAGGGCGCGTGCTGTTCCACGAACTTGAAAATCAAGGTGAAGTCCTTGATGCCGCTGGCGGCCAGTGTCTTGATGGGGCCGGCGGAAATACCGTTCGCACGGATGCCGCGCGGGCCCAGGGCCGCGGCCAGATAGCGCACGCTGGCTTCGAGCGACGCCTTGGCCATGCCCATCATGTTGTAGTGCGGTACGACGCGCTCGGCGCCCAGGTAGGTCAACGTGAGCACGGAGCTCTTGCGGCCTTCCAGCAGCGGCAGCGCAGCCTTGGTCATCGCCGGAAAGCTATACGCCGAGATGTCATGCGCGATACGGTAGTTCTCTCGCGTCATGCCGTACAGAATATCGCCTTCCAGCGCTTCGCGCGGGGAATACCCGATGGCGTGTACCAAGCCGTCCAGACCGTCCCACTTCTGACCCAGATCCTTGAACGCGTTCTCGATCTGCGAATCTTCGGAGACGTCACAGGGCAGCACGATACTGCTGCCGAACTCAGTGGCGAATTCCTCGACGCGTTCCTTGAAACGGTCACCGGCATAGGTGAATGCGAGTTCGGCGCCTTCCCGATGGCACGCCTTTGCGACACCGTAGGCGATCGACCGGTTGGAGATCAGCCCGGTGATCAGAATGCGCTTGCCTTGTAGGAAACCCATTTTTTGATTGATCCTTCTATTATGAAATCTTGTACGGAATTCAGCCGCGTATGTTGGAGCCCGGTACCCGCAGCCGCTTGCCGGTTGCCAGGTCATTGCCCTTGAGATTGTTCAGTTTGCGCAGCGCGTCAACGGTGGTGTTGTAGCGGCGGGCCAGGGCAAAGAGGGTATCGCCACGCTTGACGGTGTGAGTCATGGCGTTGGAGCTGCGACGCAACACCTGGATATCCGGTCCGGTGTTTTTGCTGCTTCCCGGGGCTGTGGCCCCCAGACGGCCCTTGGAGCCCGCGCCCGTGTCGAGCGAGGCCAGTTGTATGCCGCCGCGTGGTCCGGCCGGGCGGCCCGCCGGCGCCTGAGCGGCTAAGGCCGGCGCTGCGGTGGTCGTGGGGCCCGCCGGCGCCAGCTTAGGCGCGGTAACCAGCAGCGTCGCGCCTTCTCGAGCCTTGGATTGCTTTTTGCCAATGCCATTGATGCTGCGGAACTGTTCCAGCGGCATGCCGAACCGGCGAGCGATTTCGGTGTAGGACTCGCCTTTCTTGGTACTGTAGGTGGTCCACGAACTGAGTTGCCCCCGATAGGTCTTCAAATTGGCCATGAAGATGTCGGCCTTGTCGGCGGGAAGCAGAATGGCGCTATCGTCTTCGGCCTTGATGATGGGGCGATTGTGAGCGGGGTTCAGGTCGCGGAATTCGTCGACTGACATTTCGGCCAGCTGGGCCGCCACGGCCACATCGATATCCCGCTCTTTCTTGATGGTCGTGAAGTAGGGGGTATTGGTGATCGCCGGCAGGGTGATGCCGTATCGCTCAGGGCTGGCGATGATGTTCTTGATGGCCTGAAGCTTGGGAACGTAATTGCGCGTTTCTTCCGGCATGGGAAGCACGCGGTAGTCGGGTGCAAGGCCTTGCTTTTCGTTGCGCTCCAAGGCGCGCCGCACGGCGCCTTCGCCCCAGTTATAGGAGGCTAGCGCCAGGTACCAGTCGCCCTGGAATTCGTACAGGTAGGTGAGATAGTCGAGCGCGGCGCTGGTGGAGGCGACCGGGTCGCGCCGCATGTCGCGCCACCAGTCCTGTTCCAGGTTGTAGTACTTGCCGGTACTAGGGATGAACTGCCACAAGCCCGAGGCCTGCGAGCGGGACAGCGCTGTCGGGTTGTATGCGCTTTCCACGAAGGGCAGAAGGGCCAGTTCGGTGGGCAGGCCACGGCGATCGAGTTCGTCGACGATGTGATACAGGTACTTGCCGGCGCGCTGGCTCATGATGAGCACCGACTCGGGGCGTGCCGCGTAGTAGCGGGTCCAGTGATCGACCAGTTCCGTTTCCAGGTTGGGCACCGCGAAACCACGACGGATGCGGTCCCACATGTCGCGTGGCGGGTGGGTCAGATCGATCGTGCGAGAAGTCTCGGCAGCGGTATAAGCCTGCCGCGGCTGATAGGCGTGCCGATCGGACTGCGTGGCGCAACCGGTCAGCACAATCGCAATCGATACTATGAATAACCGCAGACAGTTCATCGGACAATCATTAAAAGTTGTTCTTCCATTCCCGCAACTGGGCGAATACCTCGACTTCAGAAGACAAGCCTTGACCCGCATGGCGGGTGGCGCTTTCCGACACGGCGCTCACCGCCGTACGCAGAAACGGGTTGCTTGAGCGCTCAATTTCCATGGTGGAAGGCAGCGTGGGCAAGCCTTTTTCGCGAAGCTTCGCGGCGCTTTTCGCGCGCTCGCGCAATACGGCGTTGCCCGGTTCCACCTGCAGGGCCCAGCGCAGGTTGGACATCGTGTACTCGTGTGCACAGCAGATCCGTGTGTCGCCGGGCAGATCCTGGAACTTGTTCAAGGATGCAAGCATCTGCTGCGGCGTGCCTTCGAACAAGCGCCCGCAACCCGCGGCAAACAGCGTGTCGCCGCAAAAAAGCACCGGTGCGCCGGAGTCGGGCCGGCCATAATAGGCAATGTGCCCCGCGGTATGGCCGGGTACATCAAGCACGGTCAGCGTCATGCCAAAATCGCGCAATTGTACCGTATCGCCTTCGGACAGTCGGTGGTGGCACACCGGCAGGCGTTCCCGAGCGGGCCCGTATACGGGCGCCTTGCTCAGCTCGTGCAGCGCCTTTGCGCCCGCGACATGATCGCCGTGATGATGTGTCAGTAAAATGGCCTGGAGACTCAGGCCGTGTTGACCGAGATACCGTTCGACGGGTTCCGCTTCGCCGGGGTCCACCACGACGGCCTGAGTGCCGTGTCGCAGCAGCCATATATAGTTGTCGGTCAGGGCGGGCAGGGGAATGAGCTGGCTGTTTACCATGGAAAGAGTGAGGAACGGGTGGACCAACCGTTGATTCTGGAATTAGAAGAATGGCTGAACACACCGCAGGGCCGCTATGTGGCCGCGTGGGAAAAGGCTCAGTTCAGTGGCATGGTCGCCAATGCATTCGGCTATCATGCCATACAAATCGGCCTGCCGCATTGGGATTTGCTCCAAGCCAATCGCATCCCGTTCAAGGCTTGCGCTTCCATCGAATACGCTCACGGGCTGAGTCGTGCGCAAGTGGTGGCCGAGCCGGAGAATCTGCCTTTCGATACACAGAGCATCGACCTTCTTGTGCTGCCGCATGGCCTGGAGTGCGCGCCGGATCCCCACCAGGTGTTGCGAGAGATCGAACGCGTGCTGGTCCCCGAGGGGCGGGTGGTCATTTCCGGCTTCAATCCATGGAGCCTGTGGGGCCTGCGTGAACGCCTTCCCGCGCTGGATCCGGTGGTTCCTGTGCCCGCGCCGCTACAGGTCTCGCTGCCGCGCCTCAAAGACTGGTTCAAACTGTTGTCCTTCGAGCTGGATCGCGGGCGCTTCGGCTGCTATGCGGTCCCCAGCTTCACCGACGCCTGGCTGGCTCGCTGGTCCTTCATGGAAAAGGCGGGGGACCGGTGGTGGCCCGTATGCGGAGCGGTATACATCGTGTCGGCCGTGAAACGCGTGGCCGGCGCGCGGCTGGTCGGTCCATCCTGGAAGAAGGCACGTAAACCGGTGCGTCGCGCCGCAGTGGCGGCAGGCCGCCAATTCAATCAAGGTCCGGGAGACTTTTGAAGATGAGCAGCAAGGTAGTGGAGATCTGGACTGACGGTGCCTGCAAGGGCAACCCCGGCCCCGGCGGCTGGGGCGCCTTGTTGCGTCAGGGCCGGCATGAGAAGGAGCTGTGCGGCGGCGAGGGCGTCACCACGAACAATCGCATGGAACTGACCGGGGTCATTGAGGCTCTAAAAGCATTGAAGCGCCCTTGCCAGGTCGTGGTGCATACCGACTCGCAGTATGTCCAGAAGGGCATGAGCGAATGGCTGGCCAATTGGAAGCGCCGCGGATGGCGCACAGCCGACAAAAAGCCGGTGCGTAACGCCGATCTGTGGCAGGAACTGGATGCGCTTGTCACGCTGCACGAGGTCCAGTGGCGCTGGGTAAGGGGGCACGCGGGCGACCCCGGCAATGAACGCGCGGATGCGCTGGCCAACCAAGGAATCCATAAGATACCGAAGTCCACTGAAATAACTATGTAATTTCAGGTTACGCATCGCAAAGCTTCAGTGCTACAGTCAACGACTCTTCTCAATCCGGCTTTCTCATTTCATGAAGTTCTCCAAGGCGGCGATATTACTGGTGCTGTTGCTCGGCGCGGGCCTGGGCGCATGGGGTGCCCATTGGTGGCAACAGCGCGAGCTCGCCGGGGACTTCGTGGCTGCGCCTGCGCTGGCCCAGCCCCACGCAAAGGCGTCGGACAAAGTAAAGGTCGAAGTCTCGCAGGCCAGCCGGGTGCGGCTCGAACGAGCCGTGGCGGCAGTGGGAACGCTGCGCTCGCACGATTCCGTGATGCTGCGTCCGGAAATCAGCGGCCGCATTGCCGAGATCAATTTCGCCGAGGGCGGCAAGGTCGCCAAGGGCCAAGTGCTGGTACGTCTGGACGATAGCGTGGCCAAGGCTCGCGCCCAGCAAGCCCGGGCCAACCTCAAGCTGGCCGGCAGCCAGTACAACCGTTCCGTCGAACTGAACAAGCAGGGTTTTGTCAGCAAACAGGCTCGTGACGAAGCGGCCAGCAATCTTGCCGTGCAGCAGGCGGCGGTGGCGCTGGCCGAAGCCGAACTGGAGAAGACGGCCATCCAGGCGCCATTCGACGGCTTGGTGGGACTGCGTACCGTGTCCGTGGGCGACTATGTCGGCCCGGGAACCGACCTCGTGCCCATCGAGGCCATTGATCCCCTCAATGTGGACTTCCGCATTCCCGAACAGTTCCTCAGCGTAGTGGCCGTGGGCGCCCGGTTGCATGTGACCTTCGATGCCATTTCTGGCCTGGAGCGTGAAGGCAGCGTGGGGGCGATCAGCCCGCAGGTCGACGTCGGTGGCCGTTCGCTGCTCTTGCGCGCCAATGTGCCGAATCCTGATTATCTGCTTCGGCCGGGGCTGTTCGCCCGCGTACAACTGGAACTCGCCGAGACGCAAGGCCTGGTGGTGCCGGAAAGTGCGCTGGCTCCGTCCGGCGACGCGCAATATGTCTACCGCGTGGTGAACGGCGTGGTCGAGCGCGTCATGGTGCAGGTCGGTCAGCGCAGCGGTGGCCGCGTCGAGATCGTGAGCGGCCTGAACGAAGGCGACGCCATTGTCGTGTCGGGTCTTCAGAAAGTCCGTGATGGTATCGAAGTCGAGATTCTGTCTCCGCCCGGAGCCTGAGGCACGAGCGCAACCGCTGCGCGGGCCCCCCGGGGCGCGGCTCAGCCCATCGTCAATTTTATGAAGTGAGGCCGCGATGCAGCTGCCACAGATATGCATACGACGCCCTGTGTTTGCCACGGTGCTGTCGCTCATCATCCTTCTGATCGGCCTTATTTCGTATGATCGGCTGACCGTTCGCGAATACCCCGCCATCGATGAGCCCGTTGTGTCGGTGCGCACCGAGTACAAGGGCGCCTCGCCCGAGGTGATCGAGTCCCAGGTGACCAAACCCCTGGAAGACCAGCTCTCGGGCATTGAAGGCGTGGACGTCATGACCTCGCGCAGTCGCAGCGAGATCAGCTATATCAACGTCAAATTCAATATCTCTCGCGACCCGGACGCCGCGGCCGCCGAAGTGCGCGACAAGGTGTCGCGCGCGCGCCGCTTCCTGCCCGACGAAGTCGAAGAGCCCGTCATCAGCAAGGTGGAGGCCGATTCCACTCCCATCGTCTATCTGGGCGTGACGACCGGCAACCTCTCACAGATGGAGGCCTCGGACTACATCAACCGCTACATCAAGACGCGACTGTCGGTTCTGCCAGGCGCAGCGGAAGTCCGCGTCTTCGGCGAGCGCCTGCCGGCGATGCGCATCTATGTTGATCGCCATAAGCTGGCGGGCTACGGCCTGATTGTCCAGGACGTCGAGAACGCACTGCGCCAGCAGAACGTGCTGATACCGGCCGGGCGAATCGAATCCATGGATCGGGAATTTTCGGTGGTGTCCACCACCGACCTTCAAACGGTTGAGCAGTTCCAGAACATAGTCGTCGCCAACATCAACGGCTATCCTTTGCGCATGCGTGAAGTGGCCGAAGTACGGGTGGGGCCGGCCGATGAGCGGGTTTCGGCCCGCTTCAATGGCGAGCCGAGCTTGACGATCGGCATCACGAAACAGTCCACGGCCAATCCCCTGGATCTGTCTCGAGAGGTGCGCAAGGAAGTCGACCTCATCAACGAGAACCTGCCTTCCGGCATGCAGTTGCAGGTCGCGTATGACAGTTCCGTTTTCATCCAGCGCTCGATCGATTCCGTCTATACCACGGTCGTCGAGGCCATCATCCTCGTGGTGCTGGTGATCTTCTTTTTCTTGCGCAGTGTGCGCGCCAGCATCATTCCCATCGTCACCATCCCGGTGTCGCTGATCGGCGCCTTCGGCCTGATGTACCTGTTCGGTTTCTCCATCAACACGCTCACGCTGTTGGCGATGGTGCTGGCCATCGGCCTGGTGGTCGATGACGCCATCGTTGTGCTGGAGAACGTCTATCGCCATATGGAAGAAGGCAAGAGCCGCCTGGAAGCCGCGCTGCTGGGATCGAAGGAGATCGCCTTCGCCGTGGTGGCCATGACACTCACCCTGGTGACGGTGTACGCGCCACTGGCCTTTGCCACAGGGCGTACCGGCCGGCTGTTCATTGAGTTCGCCCTTGCGCTGGCGGGGGCCGTGCTGGTGTCCGGCTTTGTGGCATTGACGCTTACGCCCATGATGTGTTCCGTTCTGCTCAAGCACCAGACCGGCCACGGCAAAGTCTATGTCTTCATCGAGAACCTGCTCGAGGGTCTGACCTTGCGTTATCGTCGTGCGCTGGGGGGTGCCCTGCGCCACCGGCTGATGGTGGTGTTGCTCGGTCTGGTGGTGGCGGCCGCCAGCGGTGTGCTGTTCAAGACCGTCAAGAGCGAGCTGGCGCCCATCGAGGATCGCGGCGTGGTGTTTGGGGTGGTGACGGCGCCCGAAGGCGCCACTCTGGAAGCGACGCAGCGCAGCCTGTTGCAGATCGAACGGTTGTATGACGACATTCCGGAGACGGCGGGTGTGCAATCCGTCATCGGCTTTCCTACCGTCACCGATGCCTTCGCGATCCTTCGGCTCAAGCCCTGGGAAGAGCGCGAGCGCAGCCAACAGGAGATCGCCCAGGAACTGCAACCGCGGTTCTCCGCCGTTCCGGGCGTGCGGGCCTTCCCGAGCAACCCGCCGTCCTTCGGACAGCGAGCGACGTCCAAGCCCGTGAACTTTGTCGTGATGAGCCAGGCCACTTACCCTGAAATGGCGGCCATGGTGGGCCTGCTCATGGACAAGCTGGCGGACTACCCGGGCTTGCAGAACCTGGATACCGATCTGCGGCTCAACACGCCGGAACTCAAAGTGCGCGTGAACCGCGACAAGCTGGCCGATGTGGGCGTGGATGTGGGAGACGTCGGACGCACGCTGGAAACCATGCTGGGCGGTCGCAATGTCACGCGCTTCCGGGACAGCGGTGAACAGTACGATGTCATTGTGCAGGTCAAGCGCCAGGATCGCTCCACGCCTTCGGACATCAATGACATCTACGTGAAGACACGCGACGGAAGCATGGTGCAGCTTGCCAACTTCGTGGGGGTCGAGGAATCGGTCGCGCCCCAGTCGCTGAACCACTTCAACCGTCTGCGCGCAGTCAAGATCGAGGCCGCCATTGCGCCGGGCTACGCCATGGGGGAAGTGCTGGAGCATATGAATCAGGTTGCGCGCGAGCTGCTGCCGCCTACGGTGCAGACGGACCTGGACGGTCAGTCGCGGGAGTTCCGGGACGCCTCGGGAAATATCTACCTCGTCTTCATGATGGCCCTGGCCTTCATTTACCTGGTGCTCGCCGCGCAGTTCGAGAGCTGGCGCAGCCCGCTCATCATCATGTTCTCAGTGCCATTGTCGATGACAGGAGCCTTGCTGGCTCTGTGGGTGACAGGCGGTACACTCTCCATTTACAGCCAGATCGGGCTGATCACGTTGGTGGGACTGATTACGAAGCACGGCATTCTGATCGTCGAATTCGCCAATCAGTTGCGTGACGAAGGCAGCAGTATGCTGGAAGCCGTGATCGAAGCCAGCGTGATGCGCTTGCGGCCCATCCTCATGACGACGGGCGCCATGGTTCTGGGCGTACTGCCCCTGGCGTTTGCCAGCGGCGCCGGCGCCGAATCGCGGCAGCAGATCGGCTCGGTGCTGGTGGGTGGCCTGACGTTCGGCACGCTGTTGACCTTGTTCGTCGTGCCGGTGGCCTATACCTTGATCGCGGGTGCTCGCAAGAAGCTTGCGGGCGGCGCAGATACCGGCGTCGTCGTCGAGCCGGGCGGCGGCAGCGGCGCCGTGGCGGTCCCGCGCGCTCCACACGATACTCACTGATTTTGAAGGAAGATGGCATCCATGCGGCAGATCATTCTCGATACCGAAACCACGGGCCTGGACCCGGCTTACGGTCACCGCATCGTCGAACTTGCCTGCGTCGAGATGGTGAACCGCACGCTGACGGGCAATCATCTGCACCTGTATCTGAATCCTGACCGAGACAGCGACCCCGAGGCGCTGGCCGTGCATGGCCTGACCACGGAATTTCTGTCCGATCACCCGCGATTCGAAGAAGTGGCCCAGCAGTTTGTGGATTTCGTTCGCGGCGGTGAGCTCATCATCCATAACGCGGCCTTCGATACCAAATTCCTGAACGCGGAACTGCAGCGTATAGGCCTGCCGCGCGTGGACAGCTTATGCGACAAGATCACCGACTCGCTGTTGTTCGCCCGCGAACTGCATCCGGGCAAACGCAATTCGCTGGATGCCTTATGCGAGCGTTACGGTATTTCAAACGCCCACCGCACCTTGCATGGCGCTTTGCTCGACTCGGAACTGCTGGCCGATGTGTGGCTGGCCATGACCCGCGGCCAGGATGCCCTGATCATGGATTTCGAGCCCGCCGAAGTAACGGTGAGCTCAGGCGCGTTGGGGCAGGGTCGCGTCGATACCAGCGTATTGCGTGTCGTGAGAGCGTCGGCCGCTGAAGAGGCGGAACACCAGGCCTATCTGACGCTGCTCGATAAAGCGGTGAAGGGCGAATGCGTCTGGCGCGCGTATGAGCCGGCGCGGATGGAAGAGAGCGCGGCGGCGGTTTAGTCAGCATATTGGACTGCGTGCGAAGGCCGGCGCAAAGTTGCCGGCCTGTTCGATTAATGTATAATCGCTGTCTTCTCATCTGAAGTGGTTGCTCGCGGGCCTGCATGGTTACGCGCCGTGGGGCAAATATTCCACTTCCAGCATGGGGCGGTTAGCTCAGTGGTAGAGCACTGCCTTCACACGGCAGGGGTCACTGGTTCGAACCCAGTACCGCCCACCAAGACTCGCCACGCTTCATGTAGTGTATCGACTCGACAGCCGGTACGTCAGGTGTTCATCCGTCCTTCAAGGAAGAAAGCCATGTCTCTCAGAATCCTTCGCGGCGCCTTGGCCGCTGTCGTGCTCGCCGCAAGCTCAACTGCGACCTTCGCAGCAGAGTGGCCTGAGAAGGCCGTGCGGGTGATCGTGGCCTATCCCCCGGGCGGTGTCAGCGATACGGTGACGCGGGCGATTTCTGAGAAGCTGGGGGACCGGTTGGGTACTTCGTTCGTGGTGGAGAACAAGGGCGGAGCGGGCGGCACGATAGGCATGAACGAAGTGGCGCGGGCCGTTCCTGACGGCTATGTCATCGGGTTCTCATCAGTCAGCCCTCTGGCCTTGTCGCCAGCAATGCGCAAGATGCCCTACGACCCTCAGAAAGACATTGCTCCCATAGGCAGTGTGATGGTCTCGCCCGTGGTGCTGCTGGGCACCAAGACGTTCAAAGGCAAGAGCGTGGCCGATTTGATCTCACAGTCGAAGGCGGAGCCGGCTTCCTTGCGCTGGTCCACTTCGGGCCCAGGCTCTCTAGGGCATCTCATGTTGGAGCAGCTCCAGCAGGCCGGTGGCATCGAGGTGACGCACATTCCCTACAAGGGCGCCGGCCAGCAGCTGACCGACGCCTTGGGCGGGCAGTTCGAACTGATCTCCACCAATATGAGCCCCGCGTTGAACAACCATGTTGCCAGTGGCGCGCTCGTGCCCCTGGCGATCGCCGCTCCTGCGCGCATCGTTTCCCTGCCGGATGTCCCCACCTTCAGCGAACTGGGCTACGACGCGGCCAACAAGATGTCGGTCTTCGGTTTCTTCGCCCCGGGCAGTACGCCGCCTGCCATTGTTGAAAAGCTGAACAAGCAGATCAATGAAGTGATCGCCATGCCGGAGATCCAGCAATTATTGGCGGAAACCAACAACATTCCTCATTCCAGCAGCCCGCAGCAGTTCGCCGCTGACATCCAGAAGGAACTGGCAGCGAATCAGGAGTTGGTGGAGAAGGTGGGGCTGAAGCAAGAATAAAGGGGAAGTCGGCAGGATACTTGCCCCTACACCTCGTCCGTCTCCGGAGAGCTCCATGGATTGGATAAAGGTGTATTGGACCGACAGGGAAGGCGTCACGCACTCGGCCATGTTCAGCGACATGAGCGAGGCGCTGCGACTGACCCAAACCCTGCGTAGCGAAGGAAACCGCTACGTGGTCCTCGCTAGCGAGAACCCCAACTGCGTATCGTTGCCGGGGGTGGCCGGCGTCGAGCAGGGGCGGCTGCCTTGCGGCTCCGTATATGACTGGAAGAAGCGCCGATGAGGTTCATCGACTTCAGCTCCTGGCATGGTGTGTTGACGACTCTTCTTGGGCTCGCACTGTTCGCGTTGATAGGAGTGGGTACGCGCGTACTCATCATGCAGACCGTCCAGCAGCGGCGAGAGCGCATGAACCGCCAGATCAATGAGCGGCTCCGAACTTTGATTGCCGCCTATCGGACATTGGGAGGCTCCTTCACCGGTCGGCTTTCGGTGGACCCGCGGCATCTACGCGATCTGCAGGTACGGGAAGGCGGAGAAACCGCCGGGCTTTCCCCGGCGGACGAAGGGGGAAGCAGCGATCGCTCGCGTCGTATTCGCGACGCGGTGGAGGCGTCGTTGGCAGACATCATATTGCTCGGTACCGTCGAGCAGGTGCGCCTGGCGAGCGCTGCAGCCAGGGACATGGCGGCGGGCCGCCCCATAAAGACGGCCGAACTCGTCATTTCCCTTCGAAACTTCATCCGGGTTGCCCTCGATCTAGGGCCCATACCCGACGATGTCGGCATTCCGTATCAGGGGCCGACCCGAGTGCAGGGTTCCAGCGCCCGGGGCCGCGGCAGCGAGGGCGGCGGCGCTCGCAGTGGAGGAGGTGGCGGTGGCGGGGCCGGTGGAGGCGGCGCCGGCATGGGGATGGGCATGGGGCTGGGAATGGGCCGCCGGCACGATTGTCACGATTAAGTAACTTTACGTGACTATGATGCTCGGCATCATGCATGCTGCGCACCGTACCACCGCACGGGTCTTGATCATCAAGGGCCCCACGATTACATCGGAAGAAACGAACGCCGATGTCCTGGAGGTCTTCGGGCGTCACCGTGACCTGGTCAGCCTGCCGGTACTCGAGCATGGCATTCCCATCGGGCTCATCAGCCGCAACATCTTCATGTCGCAGATGTCCAGGCAATACTATCGCGAGCTCTACGAAAAGAAGAGCTGCATCGCGTTCATGGACAAGTCTCCCTTGATCGTCGATGTGGATACGCCTATCGAGACTCTGGCGGCACGCGCGGTCGAATCCGGCTATAAGGCCCTGGCCGACGGCTTCGTCATTGTGGAAAACGGCCGGTTCGCCGGCGTCGGCGCAGGGCTGGATCTCATGCATGTTCTGGCCGAGCTGCAGGCGGAAAGAAACCGGCAGGTCATGCAAAGCATCGATTACGCGAGCACGATCCAGCGTGCCCTGCTGAGCGAATCGCTGGCCGCCATGCACAAGACGCTGAGTGACGTCAGCATCGTATGGACGCCGCGCGATGTCGTGGGTGGCGACTTCTACCATTTCCGCCGCTACGACGACGGCTGGTTCGCGGCAATCGCCGACTGCACCGGCCACGGCGTGCCGGGCGCCTTCCTTACGCTGATCGCGTCGTCGGCATTGACTCATGCGCTCGACCGCCACGGCCCCGGCGACCCCGGTCTGTTGATGGGCGAGGTGAGCCGCAGCATGAAGTTGGCTCTAGGCCAGCACTCCGCCAGTCGGAATGCCGATTCCAACGACGGCATGGACGCCGCCTTCCTGTGGTTCGAAAAGGCGGGGCGTAGGCTCACCAGCGCCCACGCAAAGATGCCTTTGTTCGTCCTGGCGCCTGATGCCGATTCGGTGCAGTCCATCGACGGAGAACGCGTGGGACTGGGCTATGCCGACACGCCCGCCGACATGGTATGGAGGAACCACCATACCCAGTTGGAAGAGTCCGCCATCCTGTGTTGCAGTACCGACGGTTTGATCGATCAGATCGGAGGCGAGCGGAACATTGCCTATGGGAAGCGGCGCCTGCGCGACGCACTGCTGCGCTACCGGAAGCAGCCCATCCCCGAACTGACGAGCCTGTTGATGAAGGAGTTCGAGGACTACCAGGGTACGCAGATCCGCCGGGACGATCTCACTTTTCTGAGCCTACGCCTAGCTTGATTTCACACGACATGAGTTTTCCCCTTCACAAGGCTGACACGCACCATAGCCTGCATTGGCTGATCTTTTCCCAATGGGCGGGCAGGCGCGAAGTGATCTTCTACTACGAAGGCTACTTTTCGCAGACCATCATCGCGGCGGTCGCGGATGCAGTGAAGATGCGCATCGAGCGATCAGGGGCGGCCGGCGCGACCCGCCGCAAGCTCTTCTCGACCTTCATCGAAATGACGCAGAACATCATCCATTATTCCGTCGATGCCTACGCCAGGGACGATTCGGCCGATTTCGACAACGAAGTCCGGCATGGTTCGATCTACATCTCTGGAGGACACGGGCGCTATCACCTGCATTGCGCCAATCCCGTACATGCCGACATGGGCGTACAGCTACGGAGAAAGCTGGAACACCTGCGATCCATGAGCGGCGAGGATATCAAGCGCGAATACAAGAAAAGCCTGCGCGAAGAACCGAGCCCTGAAAGCAAAGGGGCCGGGCTTGGTCTGCTGACAGTGGCTCGCGATGCCAGCGAGCCATTGGAATTCGATTTCATTCCGATTCCCGGAAGCGAGAACGTCCTGTTCTACATGAAAGCCACCATTTGAACCGGGAAGGCATGGCCTTTCGGTGACAGGCCTTCCCTGTAAATAGAGCAACCATGAACAACCTATACATCGCCGCCACTCCAAGCACTCCCGAAGTGGATTTTCGATTCGACGAGCGCCGCCTTTCTCTCGAGGGGGAAGCCTATCCCGAGAATGCCGCGCTGTTCTGGGGGGAAATCCTCACGGCCTTGCGCCGGTTCATCGAACTGGATGACACGGACGAACCGATCATGGTGGATGTGGCGCTCGCTTATTTCAACAGCTCCAGCACCAAGATGCTGTTTTCTCTGTTTGATGCCTTGAACGAGAAAGCGACCGAGGGCACGCCAGTGGTCCTGAACTGGTATCACGACGAAGAGGACGACACTATTTTTGAATTCGGTCAGGAGCTCTGCGAGGACTTCACAGCCCTGGCCTTCCATGATCATGCGACACAGAGTTGACCGTGGATGCAGAGCTTTTCGAAGTCGAAATGCAGGCCTTGAGTCGCGCCCAGGCTGCGCTCGATGCAACAGGCCTGCCCGCCGATCACTATCGGCTCGCCCTTGAAGACCTCAGTTCACACTATCGCCGCCTCGCGCGTGAAATGCATCGCCTTATCCGGCACGGCGACCGTACGGAAGCAGAACTGAGCGCTGCCAATTCCCGGCTCCAGCAGTTGAGCGCTGAACTCGACTACAAGGCACGCCACGATAGCTTGACCGGTATGCTGAATCGCGCCGCAGTCTTCGAGCTGGCGCAGGACTATCTGCGTAAGGGGCCGCTCGCTCTGGTCCTGCTTGACATCGACCTCTTCAAGCAGATCAATGATCGCTACGGCCATCCGGCCGGCGACGCCGTACTGAAGGAACTCGTGGAGCGGCTGTCCGACGCCCTGGCCGGCCGTGGAGATATTGGCCGGGTGGGCGGTGAGGAATTCACCATCCTGTTGCCGGACAACATACCAGAGGAATCGCTTGCGATCGCCGAATCGATTCGACGGAGAATTGCGGACCCGGCGTTTTCGTGCCTGCCCGGGCATTCCGTGACCGCCAGTTTCGGAGTAGGCTGGAGCCCGGCCGGAACCGATTTCGCCCAAGCCTATGCCAACGCCGACGCGGCGCTCTATCGCGCCAAGAACAACGGGCGTAACCAGGTCGGCTCGTCGGACTCTCCGTGCTCAACGCCAATCACCGATCCCACGATATGACTGACTCCGAAAAGCCACATATTTACTTATCCGCACGCCGGCTGCCGGCTGCTGGCGGCCGGCAAGCAGTATCTTGTACTCACCAAAGAAGGGAAGAGCGGGCTTGCTGAAGCCCGAAGGCCAGCCCGGCGACGCCCTGCTGAAGGGAATACTGCAGGACGTTTCCCGCCGTTATCAGCTGCCGTCGATTGCGGCATCAGCGCCCCTGAAGCCGGATGCCGACGCGGCCGCGCTGCTGGCACAGACCATCGAGCAGGCGCGGCTGGCTTTGGCCTCCGACAAGCGGCCGGACGCCGCGCTCGAGTCGGTCTTCACGCTTGCGCTTGCCCAATTGATTGGGCAAGCGATGCGCAAGGATGCCGGAGATCCCGCCTTCCAGGCGACGCTGCTTCGGCAACGATCGCATTCAGTACGTGAGTACGCCGCGCTGACCGCACAGGAGAAAAGCGATGCGCGGCGGGTCCGGTCCGCCGTCAATGCCATCGCGCACCCGGCGCGGCTGCAACGCAGCCCGGCGGGCAAGCAACGGAATGCGTTGGCCGAGCTGCAGGCAGCCATGGTTTCCGCTTCGTGGTTGTGGGTGTTCGATACTGCGGGGCGTATCGCGCAGCAGTCGGGAGTGATGAATGAGCCGGCATTGATGGGCAAGCTCGCTGACTTGCTTGAGAGCACGGCACTGCAACGCCTCAAGCGGCTTCAGGCACTGGAGAGCGATGAGCAGGTACGCGAATATCAGGCTTTATGGGCGCGCAACGGCCCACGCGTAGGTAGCGACGAAGCCGCAGCGCAGGGATCCGCTTCGCAGCGCCGGGGCGCGGCGGTCGAAGAGCGGGCGGCGCTGGCGGTGGAGCGGCTTGCTCAACGGCTCAACCAAGCCGACAGAAACGCCAGTGCACGGGCGAGATATCGCATGGTCAGCTCTTTGCACGTTCCGGCCTCGCTTCCCGCCAGCCGGGAATATGCCAAGAGCGAGTGGGATGTCGTTCTATTGCGGCGCACGGAAGCTTCCCTCGACGGCCACGAAGCACAAGCGCCCCATCATGCCGTTTTACGGGAAGCACAAGCGCCTGATCGTGCCGTTTCACAAGAAGCAGATGTGTGGCAGGTGTGTCTGCTGGTGGAGGCGAAGGCTTCCGTGGATGCCGCAGCGATCGACCTTCCACGCCTCTTGCGCGGCCTGCGTCTGCTCGCACACGCCGACGCGGGGAAGACCTATTCGTTCGAAGCGAAGCAGGGCACGGTGCGATTAAGCGGGGCATCGCTCAAGGCGTTGACCGCTGAGGCCCCTGGGCTGGCCGCGACGGTGCTGTACTGCAGTGATGCGCCGCTCGAAGGGAAGCCCCGACTGCTCAGTGCGGCAAGCCGGATGCAGCTGCTGTCGGCGCCGGCCAGTCTCCAGTTCGCCGACGCCCTGGCGCAGGGGCGAGAGCCAGACGCCGCGACGCTGGCGCCCGTGTGGGAAGCGCTGCTGGAATCGCCCCGGTGGGACAGCGTCCTTCATCAGTACGCCGCGCTTCGGCAAGCGCGCGCACTGATGGTGCATGTGGACGACTTGATGGCTGCGGCCGCCGGCCGATGAGCCGCTTTACTCGATCTTGATGCCAGCCCGGTCGATCACGCCCGTCCATTTTTTGACTTCGGCGTTGACCAGCGTCTTGAACTCTTCGGGCGTGCTGCCCACGATCTCGACGCCTTGTTTGCCGAAGCGCTCGACCACGGACTCTTCCTTGAGCATGTCCCTCATGCCGGCATTCACCTTCTTGACGATATCGTCAGGCGTGCCGGCCGGCGCCTGCATCCCAAACCACACCGAGACTTCATAGCCCGGCACGCCGGCTTCCATGACGGTGGGGACATCAGGCAGCAGGGGTGCTCGATTGGCGCCGGTGGCCGCTAGACCAACAAGTTTGCCGGCCGAGATATTGGGGTACACATTCGGCAGGTTGTCGAAAAGTACATCGATGTCGCCGGCCAGCAGAGCCGTCACCGCAGGTGCGCTCCCCTTGTAAGGGATATGGGTCATTTCGGTGTCCGTGAGTTCCAGGAAAAGCTCCATCGACAGATGGTTAGATGAGCCGGAACCGGTCGACCCGTAGTTCAGTTTGCCGGGATTCGCCTTGGCATAGTCGATGACGTCTTTGACGCTCTTGAACGGCGAGCCTTCCTTGACCGTCAGGATGTTCTGGGTGCTGCCCGCCCAGATGACCGGTTCGAAATCCTTAAGGGCATCGTAGGGCATCTTGTCGCGATAAAGCCCCGGCAGCGCCGAAAAGGGCAGCGGAGTGATCAACAACGTATATCCATCCGGCTTGGCCTGCGCGACCGCCGTATTGCCGATGAGCGTATTGCCGCCCGGCCGGTTCTCTACGACCACGGATTCGTCCCATACCTTGGTCAGATAATCGCTTGCCGTTCTGGCCAGGGTGTCGTTGAAGCCGCCGGGCGTGTAAGGCACGACGATGCGTACCGCCCGGTCGGGATAGGATTCGGCGGATTGCGCCAAGGCGGGACTCGCGCTTGCGACAACGAGGCTGAGCCCGCCCAGCAGGGTGGCCAGTTTCTTGATATTCATGTGGTGTCTCCTCGACCCCGTGGGCCATAAAGGTTCGGTTTCAGAACTTCACGACGTATCCCGGCCCATCCACCACCGGAAACTTATCGAATATCGATTCATCGACTTCCACGCCCAGTCCGGGACCCGTCGGAGGTTCGACGCAGCCGTCCTGGCCGATCTCGAAGACCGTGCCGAACATGTCGCGGAAGGGATTGAAATGCGAAACGCAGGCTTCGAAGTAACCTGCATTCTCGGTGGCAGCCATGAAGTGCAGGCTGGCCGCATGGTTCAGCCCGGTGGCCGAGCTATGCGCATGAATGGGAATGCGGAAGGCGGACGCCATGGCGGCGATCCGTACGGCTTCGGTGATGCCACCCGTCTTGGACAGGTCGGGCTGCCAGACCTGCACCGCGCCGGCCTCGAGCATTTGCGCGAACTCGAAACGCATGAAGTGGTTTTCGCCGGCGGCCAGCGGGACGAGCGGCGTGATCTTGGCTGCTTCGCGGTAGGAAGCGAAGTCGTTGCAGGCGAAGGGCTCTTCGAGCCAGCCGGCCTGGATGTCCGCCAGGACGGGCAATACTCGGCGCGCCTGCGCAATGGTATAGGCGGTGTTGGCATCGGTGAGGATGTCGATGTCGTCTCCCACCACTTTACGAACGTGCAGGCAACGCGCGATATCGTCCTTCACTGTATCGCCAATGCGCAGCTTGATCGCGCGGTACCCCTGCTCAATATACGACTGTGCTTCCTCGGCCAAGGATTCGGGGGCCTGATAGCCCAGCGCAATCCCGCCCGCATAAGCCGGCATGCGCTTATGCGAGCCGCCCAGCAATTCGTACAGCGGCATGTTGGCCGCCTTGCCGCGAATGTCCCACAAGGCCATGTCGATGCCCGAAAGCGCCAATGCGGCGCCGGCGCCCAGGCCGTGGCTGGAGAACTGCATGCGATGCACACGCTGCCAGGCGCCCACGACGTCGGTGGCCGACATGCCGACCAGGAGCGGGGACAAGGTGTTGTGGATGTGGCTGACGATGGCGCCGGGACTACGGCCCGGATGCGACTCGCCGTAGCCCACGATGCCTTCGGATGTCTCTACACGGACGATGATGGCGTCACGCTTCAGGGTACTGCCCACGCCCATGGTCACCGTCTTCCCTTCGGGCAGGCGGTAGGAAATGGGTACTGCAGTGATGCGGGTGATCTTCATGCTGTCTCCTGCTTTTCAAAACATTCACGGTTGACGATGTTCTGGGGACGTTCTCCCCGGATAAGAGCGAGTTGTGTATCGACCGCCATATGACCCATCGCGAGCTCGGCGTCCTGGGTCATCCCGGCCAAGTGAGGGGTGAGTAGCACCTGCGGGTGGTTCCGAAGCCGGCTGTCCATGGGCAAGGGTTGCGTCTCGAAGACATCGAGTGCAGCGCCGCCGATAGTGCCGGAGTCCAGCGCCCCGACAAGATCAGCTTCGTTGATCACCGGCCCCCGCGCGACGTTGACCAGTACCAGTCCCGGCTTTGCGTTTCCGAGGACGGGGCGATTGATCATGCCGCGCGTTTCTTCGGTCAACGGGCATGCCACGACGACGAAGTCGCTGTTCGCGAACAGCTGCTCGAGCGACATGCCGGCCACGTCGGGGGGCAGGCGCGAAGGGCTGCGCGTACAGGCGGCGGCTCGCATGCCGAACGCAGTTGAGGCGATCTGCGTGATCCTTCTTCCGATGGCGCCGAACCCCACGATGCCCAGGCTGCGATTTCGCAATTCATAGGTGGTCGCGCCGGCTGTCTTTCTGGCATTCCAGTTCTCCTGGCGCACCTGCTGGTCGAAATGCCGAAGCCGCCGCGCGCTTTCCAGCATGGCGGCAATGGCGAATTCCGCCACCGAATTGGCATTGACCTCCGGTGTGTTGGCGACAGGAATTCCATGCCGGGTGGCGCTGCTCACGGGGATGAAATCCAGTCCGACCCCGTGCCGCACAATGCCGCGCAACTCGTGGGGGCCGTCGAACAGATCAGGCGGCAGTTGGCGTCTCACGATGAGCCCTTGCGCATTTTTTATCTCGGCGCGCAGTTGTTCATTGGCCTCGTTGGCATCCAGGCCGGCCGGCAGCGTGGCCACGGTGGCACGGGCGGCGAGAATGGCATGCGCTTGTGGATTGATGGCGTCGGTCAGCACGACCTTGGGCAAGGGCTCGGTCTTACTCACAGTGAACTCCCGGTTTGGTATCTGGCGCGCTCATTGCACGTAACTCATTATCTGGTTAGCGAAGGCGTCTGTACCGGCCGTGCCGCCAAGATCGGGCGTGACCTGACGGTCGTCGGCCGAGAGCGCCTGTTCGATGGCGCGCATGATGGTCGCCGCCGCCTCCGTTTCGCCCAGGTGTTCCAGCATCATGGCGCCCGACCAGATCTGGCCGATTGGATTGGCGATACCCTTGCCTGCAATGTCCGGCGCGGACCCGTGAACGGGCTCGAACATGGAGGGATGCGCTCTTTCCGGATTGAGATTCGCACTGGGCGCAACCGCGATGGTTCCGGTCACTCCGGGGCCGAGATCCGACAGAATATCGCCAAACAGATTGGAACCGACCACGACATCGAATCGCTCGGGCGACATCGCGAAGCGCGCCGCCAGAATGTCGATGTGGTATTGGTCGACGGCTACGCCGGGATACTTTGGGGCCATTGCCGCAAAGCGCTCGTCCCAGAAGGGCATGGAGTGATAGATGCCGTTGGACTTGGTCGCTGAGGTCACATGGTCCACCCCCAGGCGTTGCGCGAGCTCGAACGCGAACTTCAAGATGCGGTCGGTCCCGCGGCGGGTGAAGATGGCCTCCTGGATGACGAATTCGTTCTCGGTACCGGCGAACATGCGTCCGCCCACTTGCGAGTATTCGCCTTCGGTGTTTTCGCGGACGATCCAGAAGTCGATCTTGCGATCATGGGCGTTGGCCAAGGGGCAAGGTACGCCGGGAAGCAGCCGCACGGGCCGCAGGTTGACGTACTGGTCGAACTCCCGGCGTATCGGTATCAGCAGATCCCATAAGGAGATGTGGTCGGGTACGCCGGGGAAGCCGACGGCGCCAAGGAAGATGGCGTCGCTGTCGCGCAGTCGCTCTATCCCATCTTCAGGCATGATCCGCCCGGTTGACTTATAGGTCTCGCAGCTCCAGTCGTAGTGCTTCAGCTCGAGTGTGAAGCCATGCAGTCGGCCCGCAGCTTCGAGAACCCGCAGCGCGGCAGGGACGACTTCCTTGCCGATACCGTCGCCGGGAATGACCGAGATCGTATGGTGTTTGCTCGCCATGTCGTTCCTGTCTCAGCCGCGTGTGGCAACCACGGGTGTAGCCGGACCGTCAGACGTGACAGGATCGGTCTCCTCGAGGTGATCGACGAGGCCGGGAACGGGGGTCTGCTCCAGGCCCGCTTCCACCGCCTGCTGATACAGGTTCTTCACCGTTCGGGCCAAGGCCTCGGCTGAGCCTTGCTCTTGCGCCATGGTGCAGTAGTAGCCCATGTCCTTCAGGGCGTTGGACATCGAGAACCGGAAGCCGGAGGCATCGTTGGATTCGATATAGGGGCGTAGCCGGTTGAGCACGACCCCGCCGCCTCCGCCCGCGGCCAGGATTTCGCAGAAGATCTTGGGGTCCGTGCCGCTGCGGCGGGCGCAGGCGGCGGCTTCCGCCAAGATGGCCGAGAAGCCCAGCGACACATAGTTGTGCAAGAGCTTCATCTGGTGGCCCGAGCCGACGTCTCCGGCGTAGGCAATGTTCTCGGCGTAGGCCTGCAGGACGGGCAGGCATTTCTCGTAGACCCGCGGGTCGCCGCCCACGATGAGGTTCAGGCGGCCTTCCGCGGCCTCCTTGGGGGTGCGCGTCATGGGCGCATCCAGGAAATAGCCCCCCGCATCTCGGACCGCTTCAGCAATTTTCAGGGTGGAAGAGGGAATGGCGGTGGAACAATCGATGACAGTCACGCCGGGCTTCAGGCCGCTCAATACGCCCCCTTCCTGGAAGAGCACCTCTTCGACCTGGGGAGAGCCAGTCACGCACAGAATCAGGATGTCGACGCCGCCGGCGAGTGCGGATGCTGCGGTGCTGGTTTGCGCGCCGGCGGCGAGCAGGCCGTCCAGCGGCTGGTTGCCGGGATGCTCGAGCACCGTGAGCGGGAAGCCATTACGTAGAAGGCTGGCTGCAATGCCCGAGCCCATCAAGCCCACCCCGATCAACCCGATATGGGGTTTCATTTGATCCATGCTTGCTCCTGAATTTCCTGTTGTACCGTTCAACGATCGCCGAGGCCGCCGGCGCAGATATATTTGATTTCGACGTAATCATCCACGCCGTACTTGGAGCCCTCGCGGCCGATGCCGGATTCCTTGATGCCGCCAAAAGGCGCGAGCTCAGTGGAGATGATGCCTTCGTTCAGGCCGACGATGCCCGTCTCCAGGGCTTCGGCCACCCGCCATGCGCGGCGGTAATCCGATGTGTAGAAGTAGGATGCAAGTCCGAAAGGCGTGTCGTTGGCCAGTTCCACCGCTTCTTCTTCGGTGCTGAACCGGATGAGCGGTGCCACCGGCCCGAACGTCTCTTCGTGCATGAGCTTTGCGGTACGTGGGACGTCGACCAGAATCGACGGCTCGTAGAACAGCCCGCCCAATCCATGGGCGCGGCCTCCGCTGAGCACCTTGGCGCCGCCGGAGATGGCGTCGTCCACGTGTTCCTGTACCTTATCGATGGCCGCTTGATCAATGAGGGGACCAATATCGACGGTGTCGTCCTCGCCGGCGCCGACCTGCAGGGATTCCACGGCCTGCTTGAGGCGTTCTGCAAAGGCGTCATAAATGCCGTCCTGGACGAAGATGCGGTTGGCGCACACGCAGGTCTGACCCGCATTGCGGAACTTCGACGCCATGACGCCTGCGATGGCCAGATCGAGTTCAGCATCGTCAAACACAATGAACGGCGCGTTGCCGCCGAGCTCCATGGAAACCTTCTTCATGGTGCCCGCGCATTCTTCCATCAATTGCTTGCCCACGCTCGTAGAGCCTGTGAATGACAGCTTGCGGACCATTGGGTTGCGGGTCAGTTCTCCGCCTATCGTTCCGGCCTTGCCGGTGACCACGTTCAGGACGCCGGGCGGAATGCCGGCCTCTTCCGCCAGTTCCGCCAAAGCGAGCGCCGAATAGGGGGTGGCAGTGGCCGGCTTGATCACGATGGTGCAGCCTGCCGCCAGCGCGGCACCCGCTTTGCGGGTGATCATGGCATTGGGGAAGTTCCAGGGAGTGATGGCAGCGACGACTCCGACAGGCTGTTTGATCACGACAATGCGGCGATCTGAGCTTCCTGCTGGGATGATGTCGCCGTAGACGCGTTTGGCCTCTTCGGCGAACCATTCCAGAAATGAAGAACCGTACGCGATCTCGCCGCGCGCTTCCTTGATCGGCTTGCCCTGCTCAAGGGTGAGCAGGGTGGCCAGATCTTCCTGGTGGCCCATGCACAGGTCGAACCAGCGGCGCAGCATTTGTGCACGCTGCTTGGCTGCGAGCGAACGCCAGGCGGGAAGGGCGCGGTTGGCTGCTTCTATGGCCAGCCGTGTGTCTTCACCGGTGAGCGAGGGGACCGTACCCAGTTGAGAGCCATCTGCCGGGTTGGTGACGGGGATGGAGTTTCCGTTGGAAGCGTCAACCCATTTTCCATCGATATAGCATTGCTGGCGGAATAAGGAAGGTCGATTCAGTTTCATCAGTGTGACTCTAATAAGGAGGATTGCGGACGAAGATTGAGCAGGTTGCCGGGTGTGTAGCCCCGGTAAAGCGCGTCCAGGCCGTTTATGAGCAGCCGGCCCATAGCGTCGCGCGTCTCGTGGGTGGCGCTGCCGATATGCGGAGAGAGGAAAACGTTGTCCAGCGCGCGATAGCGCGGATCGATATTCGGCTCGTTTGCGAACACATCGAGGCCGGCTGCGAACAGACGACGGGATGAAAGGGCAGCGATCAGTGCGTCATCGTCAACCAGGTCGCCGCGTGAAATGTTCACCACCACCGCGCGCGCGGGAAGCAGCGCCAGGCGTCGGCTGTTGATGATGCCCTTGAGCTCCGGAGCGCCAGGCGCGGCGATCAGGAGTACGTCGGCCATCGTCAGGGCTTCGTCGAGCTTGGCGTGGTAGATCGCGCCGCGGGCTTCATCAGCAGCAAGCGGACGGCGGTTGTGATAATGGATTTCCATTCCGAACGCCGAGGCACGCGACGCGATTTCGCGGCCGATGCGCCCCATGCCGAAGACGAGCAGGCGTTTTCCTTTCAGGCCGACACCCAAGAGCTGGGTCGGCGCCCAACCCGCCCAGTTTCCGCTGCGCACCATGCGGTCCGCTTCATAGCCTCGACGGCAGGCGTTCAGGATCAGCATCAGGGCGATTTCGGCGCAGGCGTCGCTCAATACGTCGGGTGTGTGCAGTATGCCGATGCCGAGTTCTTGGGCGGCGGCCATATCGATGTGGTCATACCCCACGGACAATGTGGCCACATAGCGCAAGCACGGAGACAAGCGACGCAGGACGCTGCCGTTGAGCTGCTCCGTGGCGCTGGCGAATACCACTTCTGCCCCTTGCGCCGCTTGCACGATCTCGTCTGGCGACAGGATGGTGTCGGCGTCGTTGATGCGAAGATCGAAACGATCATGCAAGGCCGATTCAACGCTTTCGGTGAATCGCCGACAGAGGTACGCTTTCGGTTTCGCTCGCGTTTCGTCCATTGATTTCAGTCTCCTCGTTGTTTTTTAAGTACTATCAATTCATATGACGAGTTTGTCAACAAATTTCTAAACTGCTAGCATGTGGCCGTAGACAGCACATAGGTGCGGGACAGGTCGCGGTAGCGGGCATTGTTTCCGGCCCCCTGCTGGCGAAGGGATTCAGAGACGCTCGATGAAACACGAAAATGAAAAGCCGGGCTGCGAAACAACCCTCCCGGACCGCCTGACGGGGATGCTGGCTCAGCAAATACGCAGCGGCGCGTATCCGGTCAGTTCGCGGTTGCCCACAGAAAAAGTCATGACGGAGCAGTATGGCGTGAGCCGAACCGTCGTACGCGAGGTCATTTCACGCCTGAAATCGGCCGGCCTGGTTGAGACGCGACAGGGCAGCGGCACGGTCGTGCTGGACCCCGCTTCCAGCGATGCCTTCCGTCTGGGGCGACCCGATGAAGACCTGGCCCGCGGGGTCTTGCGCATCATCGAGTTGCGCCGGGGCATCGAGGCGGAAATGGCCGCCCTTGCGGCGGAAAGGCGTAGCGAACAGGACATGTTGCGCATCAACGCGGCGCATGCCAGTATCGATACGGCTGTTCGGCTGGATGGCGATGGCGTGGAAGAAGATCTGAACTTTCATATGGCTATTGCGCATGCCACCGGCAATCCCCATTACCCGGAGCTCCTGGGCATGCTGACCCGAGCCCTGAAGGACGCCATCCGGATCACGCGTGGTAATGAAGCGCGTCAGGCGAAGCTTGCCAATGATGTCAGAACCGAACACGAGGCGATCCGCGCTGCCATCGCCGCGCAGAATGTCGAGGCAGCCCGAGCCGCAGCGTTTCAGCACATGCTCAATACCGCGCAACGCATCCAGACCGTGGAGGCCGAATATTGGCACGGCGCAAATCGTGCGGCTGCCGGAAGATTGGCTCGTACGCAGCTTGCGGCGGAGCTTCGAAAGAGTAGGTGAAGGCCTTCCACTTAGCCGTATCGTCGCCGCTTTGAAGTCGCGCGCTGCGAGCGGTCACCCCGGCACCCACGAGCCGTGCAGTCCGGCCGGCACGCGACGCGGCAAGATGATTTGTGCGACCGGCCCGGTGGTCAGGTCGCGGGCGTCGAGAATGACGAGTCTTCCCGATGCGCTGTTGGCGTCGTGAGCGAAAGTGAACAGGAACCCATCGTCTTCTGACTCGCCGCCGGGGTCTGCGGCGAACACCGGCTCTCCCACCGTGATGCCCAGGGGAAACTGATAAACGGTCCTGGCGCCTGTTTCGAAGTCATATCGCGCAAGGGTCTCGAACGAGCCCTGCCTGGGAGTTTCTCCGGGGCGGGGGCTGCGCAGTGCGACGTAGCCGTACCTGATTTTGCGACCGAGATAGGCATCGTTGATACGGGCAAACTCGCAGGGCTGATCGTCGATCACCTGGTCTTCGACCTGCTTGTTGTCGGTATGGATGATCAGGCGATGAAGCTCCAGCCGCTGCGGGCGGGCGGTAAATGAAAAAGCTTCGTAGCGGGGAAGGATGACGTCAATGCGGTTGCCTTCCTCGAACGCTGCAAGCGTGTGCCAATTGAAAAATGGCGGACCCTGAATCCATTCTATGTCCTCGGGCGTCTGTGCGTCGCGCGGCACCAGCGCGATCATCGTGCCGCGCTCGGGCTGCCAGGTCGCCGGCGGACCCTCAGCGGTCAAGTCGAAGACCAGAGGGCAGATAAAAGCGAGCACATGTCGCTCGGTAATGGCGATGTCATGAACCATGGCGGGCCAGGGTGCCTGGAAGGGGAGGGCCTTGTCGAGAACGCCGGCCTTGTCGGCTTTCAGGTACCGAAGGCTTCCGGTCAGCAAGTCATACTCGATGGCAAGGAGTTCGCCTGTGGCGGGGTCTATCTTGGGGTGGGCGGACATCACCCCTGGCAGCCGCCCGCCGTAGTCGAAGACGCCGCGCGTGTTGAGATTGCGGTCGACCTCGTAAGGCTGGCCGGCTTCATAGAGCGCAAGAAAACGGCCGCCGTGGTGAATGATATGCGTATTGGCAAGGTTGGCATGCGGTGGTGGGGAAAAACCGGTGTTGTAGATTCTTTGGCCGGCCGCACGCTCTCGGGCGAGCTCCTGAGTCAGCACCCATCGGTTCCGGTATCGGGCGCGCCCGTCTTCGAGGTAGACGGCATGGATCATGCCGGTTCCGTCAAACGGGTAGAGGTAGTTGGCATCCGGCTCAAACTGGGGGTTCGGGCCGTTGCGCATGAACACGCCCTCAAGGCCGGGGGGAAGCTTGCCCTCGACATGCAAATCGATGTCGTCGCGCTCGTCAAAGACAGGCGCAAGAGGTCCGCTCAAGGAAGGCCCCCGGCTTTGCCATACCGCTATTTCGTCGCTGTTCACTTTATTCCCCGGCTGCTGGCGGACTGATGCGCTGGCCTTGCCGGCGTCGGCGTTCCGCTTTGCCAGTCTATGCTATGCATGCAGAAAGCCATCGTCAATGACTATCATGTGGCTGGATCACCCGCCCATGCACGGGCCACTGCTGTAAGGGCGAGCAGTGAAAGAGCGCCCATCCCTTGCGGCCGGATCTCGTAAACTCCGACGATGACCAAAGAAAGCAGCACGCACCGGCCCAGCTGCGAACGCTGCCAGCGGCCGCGCTCTCATTGCCTGTGCGTCCACATCCCAACAGTCGAGCACCGCACACGCGTGCTGATATTGCAGCATCCCGACGAAGCGCGGCATCCGCTCAACACGGCCCGGCTCGCGGCCTTGGGGCTGCAGCGTGCTGAATTATGGGTCGGCGAGACCTTTCCGGATTTGGTCGAAATGATCGCGAGCGCGGACCGCGTCTTCCTCTTGTTTCCCGCCAAGGGTGAA
>JAEWFK010000079.1 GCA_023388835.1 Pseudomonadota bacterium
CCGAATGATTCGTGATAGACTCATTAGCGTCGAATCAACAAGGGGTCGGCAACACCAGTCGCAACCCTCCCCAATTACATGACGCAAGGCATCAACGAAACCGAAATCATGCTGCGGGCGCCCAACGCCGAAGACGCTGCAAGATTGCACCGGCTCGTCGCAGAGTGCCCCCCGCTGGACCCGAATTCCCTCTATTGCAATCTCCTCCATTGCACGCATTTCAGCGGCACCTCAGTCGCCGCGATTCGCCGAGACAACTCGGGCCAAGACCACCTCGTGGGTTTCATCTCCGCTTACATCCCGCCGAATCAGCCAGATACGCTATTCGTATGGCAGGTCGCCGTGGCTGAAGAAGGCCGGGGCCAGGGCCTGGCGCGCCGCATGTTGGACGCCATACTCGAGCGTCCGGCCTGCGCCGATGTGAGCCACGTGGACACCACCATCACGCCTGGCAATCGGGCTTCATGGGGGTTGTTCGAATCCTGGGCTCGTCATCATGCAGCGGCCACATCCAGCAAGGTGCACTTCGAGCGCGAGCGCCACTTCGGCGGTCGCCACGACGATGAACACCTGATGCGCATCGGTCCATTCGAGATCGCCGCTGAATCGGCCACCTAGGCCACGTACTTACCACAGGGGCGTCAAGCGCATTTGTGCGCACCTCCGCCGACGTTGGCATGACCGGGCGTTGCCGACGTCAAAGCTCCCCTTGCCTTTCACCGGGCGTAGTCACTCAGGCTGCGCCACCGCAGCCCGCCTCGAACCCAACACGCTAAGAGGAAACATCCCATGACCATCTTCGAAAAACTGGAATCGAACGTTCGATCCTATGCCCGTTCCTTCCCCGTCGTATTCGACCGTGCCGAAGGCGCAGCGCTCTACGACGCAGACGGCAAGCGCTATATCGACTTCCTGGCAGGCGCCGGAACGCTCAACTACGGCCACAACAACCCCCATTGCAAGAAGGCGCTGCTCGATTACATCGCGGCCGACGGCATTACCCACGGCCTGGACATGCACACACGGGCCAAGGCCGAGTTCCTTGAGTCCTTCCAGGAACACATTCTTGCCCCGCGCAAGATGGACTACCGCCTGCAGTTCACGGGCCCCACGGGCACCAACGCGGTGGAAGCGGCCATGAAACTCGCACGCAAGATCACCGGCCGTCACAACATCATCGCCTTCACCAACGGCTTTCACGGCGTTACGCTGGGTGCCGCGGCAGCGACAGGAAACCAGCACCATCGTGGCGGCTGCGGCATCGCCCTGGGCGGCGTCACGCGCATCCCCTTCGATGGCTACATGGGCAGCGGCCTGGATTCCACCCGCCTGCTGGACAAGATGTTGGGCGACGCCTCCAGCGGCGTGGATGCCCCCGCAGCTGTAATCGTGGAAACCGTACAGGGTGAAGGCGGATTGAACGTGGCCGCGCAGCGCTGGCTGAAATCGCTGGAAGCGGTCTGCCGGCGTCATGGCATTCTGCTCATCATCGACGACATCCAGGCCGGCTGCGGCCGCACGGGGACCTTTTTCAGCTTTGAACCGGCCGGTATCTCCCCCGACATCGTCACCCTCTCGAAATCGCTTTCCGGTTTCGGCGTGCCATTCGCCGTCGTATTGCTTAAGCCGGAACACGACCAATGGGCGCCGGGCGAGCATAACGGGACATTCCGCGGAAACAACCACGCCTTCGTGACCGCCAAGGCGGCGATCGACACCTATTGGAAGGACGATGCCTTCGCCAAGGACGTACAGCGCAAGGCCGCCATTCTGGGTGACCGACTCACGCGCATTGCCGCTCTCGGCGGCAACGGCGTATTCCGTACCAAGGGCCGCGGCATGATGCAAGGCATTGGCTGCCGCGATGGGGAACTCGCTGAAAAAATCGTCCGCCGCTGTTTCGAAGGCGGGCTGGTGATCGAGACCAGCGGTCCCGATTCGGAAGTCGTCAAGATCCTGTGCCCGCTCGTGATCAGCGACGAAGATTTGAACGCAGGTTTGGATATCCTGGAAACCAGCGTCCGCCATGTGCTGACGCAAAATCTGAGCCTGGCTGCCTGACCGCTCGGCGCCGCTCACTTTTAATTGAACCGATACGCTAAGGAGATGCAATGATTGTTCGCACACTTGAAGAATGCCGCCAGAGCGACCGACTGGTGAAATCCACGACCTGGGACAGCTGCCGGCTGCTGCTCAAGAACGATGATGTCGGATTTTCCTTCCATATCACCACGCTGTACGAAGGAACCGAAACGTCCATGCACTACCAGAACCACTTCGAGTCCGTCTACATCATCAGCGGCGAAGGCGAACTCGAGAACCTGGACGATGGCAAGGTGCATAAGCTGGCTCCCGGGACCATGTATGTCCTGGACAAACACGATCGCCATATCCTGCGCGCCCACAAGGAAATCACCTGCGCCTGCGTGTTCAATCCGCCACTGAACGGCAAGGAAGTCCACGACGCATCGGGCGCCTATCCCCTGGAAGCAGAAATCATCGAGAACTGACATGAGCACCGCAACCCTCACAAGAGAAGAGACCCGCACGGACCTCTATCCCTCGCGCGGCGGGCTGAAAGGCAATATCGTTCCCCGGCAGCACCCCGTCGTATGGGCGCAGGCCGATGTAAACCCTCCTGTCGATCGCACACTGATCGACCAATATGAGCGTGACGGCTTTCTGGTGCTGCGCGACGTTTTCACCCCTGAAGAGGTGGCGAATCTGCAAGCCGAACTCGACCAGCTTCGCGGTCGGGCGGAAAGCATGGACCGGCCGGAAGTGATCACCGAAAAAGGCTCGCGGCAGGTGCGCTCCATCTTCAAGGTCCATGAACTGAGCGCCGTGTTCGCGAAGCTAGCAGCCGATAAACGATTGGCCGGGCTCGCATCCTATCTGCTGGGCGATGACGTCTACCTGCACCAGACCCGCCTGAACTACAAGCCGGGCTTTCATGGCAAGGAGTTCTACTGGCACTCCGATTTCGAAACCTGGCATATTGAAGACGGCATGCCGCTGCCGCGGGCGCTGAGCATTTCGGTATCGCTCACCGACAACACGCCACATAACGGGCCGCTGCTGGTCATGCCGGGTTCCCATAAGCACTATGTGGTGTGCGAAGGCGAAACGCCGCCGGAAAACTACCAGATGTCATTGCAGGCACAGGAAACCGGCGTTCCGAGCGACGAGAACCTGGCCCGTCTGGCTGAACAAGGCGGTCTGGTCGACACCGCGGGCCCGGCGGGTTCGGTGTTGATCTTCGATTGCAACCTGATGCACGGCTCCAACAGCAACATCACTCACCTGCCCCGCTCGAATGCCTTCTTCGTCTACAACGCCGTCGGCAACGCGGTACAGGAGCCCTTCTGCGATCAGCCGCCGCGGCCCGAATTCATCGCTACGCGAGAGTCCTTCACACCTGTGAAGCTGCGCTCCAACCGCGCTGATGACTTTCGATCTACATAAAGAGGTATCCATCATGCAGCACACTGTCGAGAAGATCGGCGGAACCTCGATGAGCGACTACGCAGCCGTTCGCGACAATATTGTCATGCACGGGGGCCAGAACAAAAATCTCTACGGGCGCATCTTTGTAGTCTCGGCATACGGCGGCGTGACGGACATGCTGCTTGAGCACAAGCGCAGCGGCGAACCCGGCGTTTACGCCTTGTTCGCCGGTACGGCGGACGACGAAGGCAATACCGACCACTGGGAAGCCCAGCTCGATCGTGTACTGAGCGCCATGCTGGCACATAACGCTCGCCTGTTTGGCGAGGCCCCCGAACGCCGCGAGGCCGATCTGTTCATCACCGAACGTATCGAAGGCGTCCGCAGCTGTCTTCAGGATTTACGCCGCGTTTGTACCTACGGGCACTTTCAGCTCGCGGAGCATCTCACCACCCTGCGGGAACTGCTGGCCTCGCTTGGTGAAGTCCATTCCGCCTACAACATGGCAGCGCTGCTGCGCCGCGACGGCGTCGCAGCACGTTTCATCGATCTGACCGGATGGCGGAATCCCAGCCTGCTCCCGCTCGATGATCGTTTGCGACAGGCCTTTGGTGAAATGAACGTGAACCAGGAACTGCCCATCGTCACCGGTTACTGCCAGTGCACCGAAGGCATGGTTCGCACCTTTGACCGAGGCTACAGCGAAATGACGTTTGCTCGCCTGGCAGTGGTCAGTGGCGCGCGGGAAGCGATCATCCACAAGGAATTTCACCTGAGTAGCGCGGATCCGCGGATGGTCGGCCCGGAGAAGGTCATTCCCATCGGCCGTACCAACTACGATGTGGCCGACCAATTGGCGAACCTTGGCATGGAAGCCATCCATCCGCGGGCCGCCAAGGGATTGCGCCAGATGGGCATTCCGCTTCGCGTGAAGAATACGTTCGAACCGGAGCACGCCGGCACTCTGATCACTCGAGAGTACGTCAGCGCACGGCCGCGCGTGGAAATCATCGCCGGGCGCAAGGGCGTCATGGCTATCGAAGTCTTTGATCAGGACATGATGGGCGCGAATCGTTACGACGCGGTCATTGTGGGCGCGGTACATCGGCATCGGGCGCGCATCATCACCAAAGATCTCAACGCCAACACCATCACCCACTTTCTGGACACGGGGTTGGGTCCGGTCAAGCGCATCATCGCCGATCTCGAAGAAGAATTCCCCAATGCGGAGATTCAGGCACGCAAAGTAGCCATCGTCTCTGCGATTGGCTCGGACATGAAGATCAGCGGCATGTTGTCGCGCACGGTACGCGCCTTGGCCGATGTCGGCGTGGATGTACTGGCGATTCACCAATCCATGCGTCAGGTGGACATCCAGTTCGTCATCGACGAAAAGGATTATGAAATCGCCGTGCGCAGCCTGCATGCGGGCGTGATCGAAGCGGAGCATCAAGCCGCCGCCGGCGCTCCTGTAGAAATCGCCGCCTGACCGTCAGTAGCGGTTTACCGGCGACTGCAACACACCCTGAAAGCGGAATGAATATTCCGCTTTCAGGGCTGATATCCTAGGGCATCGTTTCCACTTTCCCATCCAACATGCCCTTTTCTCTCGTCGATCATCTTCCCCTCTGGACGCATGAGTGGCTGGACACCGTGAAACTGCTCGGTCAGCTGTTGCTCATTGTCGTGCTGGCCATGGCGCTGCAACGCTTCCTGCGGCGCGTCATCCTCAAGACCGGCGAACACTACGACCTGCCCTATCATCTGATCAGGCCTTCCGTCCTATTCACACGCTGGACCATCGTCACCGCCACCGCGCTATTGATTCTGGGGCGTCTAGGCGTATCCGGGACCGTTCTCTGGACTGCCTTTACCGGCTTCGCTGCCGTGGGAGCCGTGGCCTTCTTTGCCGCATGGAGCGTGCTGTCCAATCTCTTTTGCGCCATCCTGATTTTCACGGCGCGACCATTGAGGTTGGGCGACCATGTCGAGATTCTCGATACGGCTGAAAAGCCAGGTGCACGTGGCGAGGTGGTGGACATCAACCTGCTGTACATCACCCTGGAAGACGCCACGGCCTCAAGGCCGGGCGTGCTTCTGCAAATCCCGAATGCCCTCATCTTTCAACGAGTGGTTAGGCGCTGGAAAGGCGGGCTTCCCAGAGCGTGGGCCAACGGGCGTGACGCCCACGATCCGGCTTCCGTCGAGTAAGCCATCGTCCTGTAAGAGACGTTAGAACGCGGGCCCGGCGGCGCTGACGCCCGTCGGCCGCCTGTGGATAAGCTCTGGGAAGGCAGCGTGTGCATAGGGTGTGGAAGAAAGGTGCATGATGCTTGGGAAAAACATCTCCGCAAGAATTGTCCAGATTCCATCAACCCGTTCCGCTCAGGGTTATGGACCGCTCGGATCCTCCCGAGAACCGCGTAAAACCTGGCTTCGGAAGGCTTGTACCACTTATCCACAGACACCCATCATTAACAACAAATATATAAAGAAGAAAGAAGGAATAAAGCGGCACAGCCACCACCAGCCAAAAAAATTCGGCTCTTCAGAGCCGAATTCTTCGTTAACCTTGCTGACTTAAAGTGCAGCAGCGATGGCCTTGCCCATGTCCGCCGTACTCGCCTTACCGCCCAAATCAGGGGTGTGAGGGCCTTGCTGCAATACGGCCTCGATGGCGGTTTGGAGATCTGCAGCTGCGCGTGCGCAGGCTTCGTCCTGCTCGCCCAGGAATTCCAACATCATGGCGGTGGACCAGATCATCCCCACCGGGTTGGCGACGTTCTTTCCATAAATATCGGGCGCCGACCCATGCACCGGCTCGAACAACGACGGGAACTTTCTTTCCGGGTTCAGATTCGCTGAAGGCGCAATGCCGATCGTGCCAGCGCAAGCGGGACCCAGATCCGACAGAATGTCGCCGAACAGGTTCGATGCCACGACCACATCGAAACGTTCAGGGGAAAGCACGAATCGGGCGGTCAGGATATCGATGTGATATTGATCCCAGGTGATATCGGGATATCCCTTCGAGACTTCCTGCATGCGCTCGTCCCAGTACGGCATGCTGATCGCGATCCCATTGGACTTTGTGGCGGAAGTCACATGCTTGCGCTCGCGACGCTGGGCCTGCTTGAATGCAAAGTCGAGAACCCGGTCCACCCCATGGCGGGTGAACACGGTTTCTTGCAAGACGATTTCCCGCTCGGTACCCGCAAATAGCCGTCCACCCAGATTGGTGTATTCGCCTTCTGTGTTCTCGCGCACCACGAGGAAATCGATATCGCCCGGTTTCTTTCCGGCCAACGGGCAGGCAACACCTGGCATGAGCTTGACCGGCCGCAGGTTGATGTACTGGTCGAATTCCCGACGGAACTTGAGCAGTGAACCCCACAGCGAGACATGATCAGGCACGACATCAGGCCAGCCCACGGCGCCAAAGAGGATTGCATCAAAGCCTTTCAGCGTATCGAACCAATCGGGTGGCATCATCTCGCCATGGCGCTGGTAATAATCGGCGCACGCCCAATCGAAATGTTCCAGTTCCAACGAAAGTTCGTGGCGGCTTTGCAGAGCTTCCAACGCGCGTAATGCCTCGGGCATTACCTCTTTGCCAATGCCGTCGCCTGGAATAACTGCAATCTTGAATGAAGACATGAATTTCCTTGTGGTTTTTGAGTGGGTCAAAGATTCGTTGCCGGCCAGGCGAAGGCGCTTTTGATGGAATCAGCGTCTTGTGTACCGGTGGCCATGATGAGAGAAAGACGAATGCGCGCCTTGCGCGCGGACAGGTGGCTGACTTCCACCGCGCCGGCGTTCACCAATTCGTACAGCGCACC
>JAEWFK010000136.1 GCA_023388835.1 Pseudomonadota bacterium
GCGGGCCGGGCGTCAGGGAACTGTTGCAACAGAGCGAGTATGGTCTTGGCTGCCTGACCCAGCGTGGTGGGCGCGGAAGCCGTGTAAGCCGTCATGGGCGCATTGCGCGCCGCCAGCAGCTTGGCTATTTCCGGGTCGTTGCGCGCCAGAGCCGCCAGCCCCCCCTGACGCCCGCCCTGATCTTGAGCGCGTCGCGCGGCTTCCGATTCTTTAGGCGGCGGATTCTTGACGGGATCCAGCTTGTCCGCCTGGCCCGGCTGCGAGACGGCGTCCGGACGCGCGCCCGTGGCGATATTGGCTTGCTGGGAAACCGTTACGCCCAGCGCGCCTTCGACACGCTGCACCATCAGGGTGCCCAGCGGCGACGGCCCGCTTACGCTCATGGGTCGGACCTCAGGCCAGCGTGCCTGAATAGGTACGCAGCACGCGGTGTTGGCGCTTCACGTTGCCCAGCAGGCCGGTGAGCCGTTCGAGTTCGGGCGATGCAAGCCGGCGGATATTGGCGTCGTCGTCGAGAATCTGGGTCAGCAGGCTCTTGCGGGCTTCGCGGTCTTCGAGCGACTTCATATCCAGGCTGCGCAGAGCCTCGACGGCCGTGTGATATTGCTCGCCCAGTTCAAAAACAGCATCCCAGCGGTTGGCGCGTGCTTCAGCAAGCATGCGCCCCGAAAGGTCTGCAATGGTCTGGTAGCGCGCCAGAAGTTCGGGATTGGAGATCATGAATGAACCTGTAAGCGAGTGGGTTCCGTAGCGGGGTCGCACGCTTCGCGCCATGCGGAGCCGATATCCTTGAGCAATGTTTCAGCCACTGAAAGCTTCTTTTCATCGGCATTCAGATTGGCCAGCATCAAGTTATGCAGTACCAGTTCGTAGGCCGCCACCAGGCTTTGGGCGACTTCCCCGCCCGCTTCAGTATCCACACTGAGCTTCAGGCCGGAATCGACAATGTCGATCGCCTTGGAAATCGCCATGCCGCGTTCCGCGATATTGCCCATCTGCAAGTGCAGACGAGCCTTGGCGATGGCCGAGAGCGCACCTTCGAAAAGCAGCGTGATCAGCCGCTCGGGCGAAGCGCTGAGGACCTGAGTTTCCAGGCCAATGCTGGAATAGGCGTTTGCGGAATGGCGTCTGGCGCCACGGGGCGGAGCGTAAGTCATGATGTCTACTTCTTGTCGCTGGTGCTCAGGTTGTTGAGCATGGCCAGTTGCTGAGTCAGATAGGAACTGATTCCATTCTGTTGCGCCATGAAAGTGTCAAGCTGCACGAACTGGGCGCGGTAAGTTTCCATCTTCTGATCGATGCGGGTTTCCATCTGTTCGTACTGGCCTTCCAGCAGTTTCAGAGTGCGCTCGATGCCGTCTTGAGAGCTTTTGATCAGGCCGTCGCTTTTGGTGAAGACCTCGACCGCTGCGGTCACCCGCTTGCTCAGGCCGGTTTCACCCGCAAAAAGTTGCTCGATGTCCGCACGGTTGTCCTTGAGCGCGGCGTTAAGCTTTTCGTTGTCGACCGAGAGGTTGCCCGTGGTCGGGTCGGTCTTGATGCCGATGGATGACAGCGTGACCCCGTTCACCGCCATGCCATTGATGGCCTCACGGACCCGGGACTGGGCGCTGCGGGCAAGGCTGTCGCCTGTGAGCGCGGCGCTGCTCTGGCTATCGACGTCGTAAGCAGTGAGCGTCTTGATCGTGCTCTGCAGCGCGTTGTAGGCGTTCACGAAGTTCGTGACGGCGGTGGTGGCGACGGTATCGTCGCGGGTAAGCCGCAATGAATCGGGCGAAGCGCCTTCAGCTGACTGCTTGGCCAGGGTAAGCGTCACGCCTTCAATCGCGTTCTCGATCGTGTTCGATTGCGAGCTGACCTTGATGCCGTTAATGTGGATCTCGGCGTCTTCGGCAACGACGATCTCCTTGAGCGCCGTCGACGCTACGGGGGGATCGGCTTCCGGGTCCGCCTCTGTGTAGGTCAGTATGGAGGACAGGTTCGTGACGTCGGCGCCCGAGCCTTCCGCCGGCTTGACCTCGATGGCAGTCATGCGGTTTTGCGTGCCGGTCTCGTTCGCCGAGATCATCAGGCGGTGCGGTTGGTCGGGGTCGCCGTCGTTCATCAGCGTGGCGCTCACGCCCAATTTGGAATCGGCGTTGATTGCCTTGACGATGTCTTCGAGCGAGGACTTATTGGCGTCAAGCGAGATCGTGTGCGTCCTGGGGCCGTCCTCACCGTCTGCCAGGGTGAATGTAATGTCTACCTTGCCGGTGCCGCTTGCGAGGTTCTCGTTCCGCTTGGCGACGCCGTCGCTGGAGAGCACCTGCGCCTTGGCCAGGTTGCCTACGGAAATCGCGTAGTTTCCGGCAATGGCGCCCGAACCCGCCTTCGCCGTTGCAGTGAAGCTATCGCCTGTTACCGATGTCTTCACGGCGTTGTAGGTTTCGCTTTTTCCGAGCGCGGTGGCCGCGGTCGAGACAGTATCCAGGGCCGACTTCAGGGTTCCGTAGGCGGAGAAGCGCTGCTGTTCCTTGGTGGCGCGGGTCTGCAACGCCGCCAGCGGCGCGTTCTCCGCTTTGCGCAACTGCTCCAGCAAGGTATCGAGCGGCAGGCCTGAACCGACGCCGATGGATGAAATGGAAGTGGCCATGGTTTGCTCCGTATTCGCGTATTGTGCGCGAAACCTGTGTGTTTCATTTCGGGCGATAGCCCGCCGATGCAGCGGTACTTTGCCCGTTTAAAGATAAGGGGGGCGCTACGCCTTCACGCTGACGAGCTGGCCCTGGAACTGCGCAATCATCTTCGCCACATGCAGCACTTCCTCGCTCGGAATCTGGCGCAGAACGTCGCCTGTTTTCGTGTCGACAACAGACACCACCAGTCGCTGTGTGTCTTCGTCGATCTCGAAACGCATGCCCGTATCCCAGGCCTGCATGGCGGCATTGATCTCTTCAAATGCCTGGTCCAGCGGCGCCGGGGCGGCGGCTGCATAGGCTGTGCTGCCTTGCTGGGCCGTGGCGTTGCCGCCATTGCGGCCTGCTGCGGCGCCAGTCACCTGCACTGCCGGCTCGGGTCGAGCGGGCGTGGGCGCGGCACTGATCAACGCCGATTGGGGCGACGCCATATTGCTTGAGATAGAATCCACCATCGTTTGACTCCTGGTCGGGCTGCTATTGTTTGTTTTAAACCGGCAGTGTGTATGCGTAGTCCTACTGGACCATTTACGGCGGTGTACCGGCATTGTTTAGGGCGCACCCCGAATTTTTGACGTGTGAACTCCGGAACAAGTAAGGAAATGAGACCTATATTCGCGTTCGACTGCGGTCGGAATGCGCCACAATGGATGTTGTCGGACTCCGCCTGAAGCACGCATGCCCCAGACTGAAGACGAACTGATCGCTCAATATGCTCCCCTGGTACGCCGGCTGGCCCTGCAGCTTGCCGCCCGTCTGCCCGCAAACGTTGAACTCGACGACCTGATGCAGGCCGGCATGATGGGGTTGCTGGACGCCGTGCGCCGCTACGAAGTCCAGGTCGACGCAAAGTTCGAAACCTATGCCACCACCCGTATACGCGGCGCCATGCTCGACGAGCTGCGCAGCCAGGACTGGCTGTCGCGTGGCGCCCGCAGCAAGGCGCGGGAGATCGAAGTCGCCGTGCGTAGCGTGCAGCAGCGCGAACTGCGGGCCGCATCCGAACAAGAGATCGCCGACGAACTCGGCGTTTCACTGGACGACTACTTCTCCATGCTTGATGATGCGGGTGGTGTGCAACTGCTGCATTACGAAGACCTGTCGTCAGACGAAGGGCGCGAAGCCCTGGAGCGGGTGAGTGCGACGGGTGACGACGAAGTCGCGCAGCATCAGGACAACCCGCTGAACCTGCTGATGTCGCGCAATCTGCATGCGGCGGTCGTTGGGGCCATCGAAGCTCTGCCGGAGCGCGAGAAGCTGCTGCTGTCGCTCCAGTTCGAGCATGATCTGAACCAGAAGGAAATCGCCGCAGTCATGGGCGTGACGGAAGGGCGGATTTCGCAGTTGAGATCCCAGGCGGTGACCAGGATCCGGGCGAAGCTTAAGGGCGGGTGAGGGCTGAGCGCGGCGCGTCCAGCGAGCGCCAGAGATACCACGATGCCGTGGACGCGTAAGGGCGCCAGGCTTGGCCGGCTTCGGCCAATGTCATCGTCTCTCCGTACAGGCGCTTCACGGCGCGTTTCAGGCCCGCGTCGCCCAGGGAAAGCACGTCGGGCCGTTTGAGGGCAAAGATCAGGAACATCTCGGCTGTCCAGAGGCCGACTCCCGGAAGCTCGATCAGCGTTTCGATCACCTCTTCATCGGCCTGCTTGCCTAGCGTTTCAAAGTCCAGCTTTCCTTCTTCGGCCGCCCGTGCAATCTGCACCAGATAGCGGATCTTGGGAGACGACAAGCCGGCCGCCCGCAGCCGTTCAGGTTCCGCCGCCAGAATCGCAGACGCCGTAAATGCCGGAATCAACTCTAGCACCCTTTGTTTGATGCTGGACGCAGCTTGCGCCGAGATTTGCTGACTCATAATCGAGGTGGCCAGAATCTGAAATGGCGTTCCTTTCCGGCTTGTGAGTCGACATGGGCCGACAGTCTGGATAAGCGTGGCCATCACGGGATCCCGCCGTGCAAGATGCTGTTCGGCGGGATCCCGTTTCTCGAGCGAGCTTGCTTCTGGATCAGCGGGTCTCACATCATTTTGGATGTTTTCAATGATTGAGCCAATACCGTTTCTTTGGTTTGCTGCATGGGTTCTTCGAGCTCGCGCAAGTCGAACTCTCCCTTCACCACCTCAGGAAATAATTCGTCTTCTTCTTCGGTGATGTGGTGATTGGTGTATTCGCCCAGCACCGTGAATTTCGCCTCGTACATCTCATCGTCCGGCGACATTTGCGACAGCTGGGCGATAAGGTCCTTGGCGCTGGCATGTTCGACGATGGCTTCATTCAGCAGGTCGCCAAATTTTTCGGGGTCGGCATCACGAAGAAAGGGGTAAAAGTGCTTTTCTTCGATTTCAGCATGCGCGAGCAAGTCCGCACAGGCCTCTAGCACCATTTCCTGTTTTTTATCGGTGTCTTTCTCCGATTCGAACGACTTGAAAATCTTCTGCACTTTGCGATGATCGTCAATCAGCATGCCCAAAACGCCTTTCTGAGCGTTAGTGAGATGGGATTTGTTCATTGCCATGGCAAGCTCTCCTTATAAAAGTGGACGTACTGAAAGTGCTGCCATAGCACCCAGCGTGCCCGCTCACGGAGATCATGCGTTCTCTTGCGTCCGGAGCGCGGGGTCAGCAACGAGAGGGGCGGTCGCCATCGGACATCAAGGTATGTCCGCCTTCTGCTGAGGTTCTGGTCGCTGTACTTCAAACAAAAGCTGCGGCTGCAATCTTCAGCCACCGTTTCCCAGGCTGCTGTTCCACAGAGATGTGGTCGCCATGCAGGCGATACGTCAACTGACACTTGAGCCGGGGGTTCGACAGTACCCGCGCGTTGAATACGGCTGCGTTGAGCCCCGCCGGGCGCCGCACGGACGGGACGAGGATGCCAGGATGGCCCTCGAGGTGGATGCGTGCTCCCACTGTCTGAGGAACGCTGTAGTCGGCAGGATGCAGAAGGTCGGGAAACTGTGTGGCCGCTTGCCGGAAATCGAGCAGGGCGGCCTCGCAGCTGACGGCGTAGACCTTGCGTTCGGCGACCACGGCTTCGTTCTGAAAGCCGGCATCGGACAGCAGGCCATGGAACCAGTGATAGGCCGTTTCGTAGACAGAGGTCTCGACGGTATCCGAGCCGTACCAAACGCCGTATGAGCCATCTGAAAATCGGCTGGCTTGCCAGTGCTTGAAAGGCCACCCGATGGCGGTGAACCATGCGGCGTCTTCGTAGGGGCGGTCAATGACCGGCGTGGCGGAGCGATACAGCGGCGGCTTGGCGTCTTCTTCAACCTTCTGGGCCAGCCGCCATTCAGCCGGACTGGCCGACAGGTCGTCGAACAGATCCTGCGATTGGCGCAGCGACACAATATTCCTGGCCAGATCCTGTCGGACATCGACCAGTGCCAGCTCTGAAAATAGCGAATGCATGAGTGCGGACCTTTAGACGCCGCGCGCCCGGTCGAGGTAGCCGCGCACCATCAGAAGGCCGGCGAACCCCCATTCCTGGATGATTTCGACCGGCGTGAGATTGTCGAACGCCCTGTTTCGAGTCGACATCCAGCGGTAGGCGAGATCACGGTTGTGGGGAAACAGAAGGCGCAGGTTCTTGTGTATGCCAAGCAAGTGCCCCACACGCTCGTACTGGTCACGGCTGGTGCCAATGGGTTCCCCCCTGCGATAGCGCCCCAACGCGGCCCTGTTGCC
>JAEWFK010000036.1 GCA_023388835.1 Pseudomonadota bacterium
CACTATGGCGAAGACATGCGCAACGGGCTTACGCTGGCGCTCGAAGAAGCCAACGAGCAGAAGATCCAGCTGGATGGCGACACGGCGAAATTCGTGCTGGTCAGCCGCGACGATCAGGCCGACCCTCGTACTGCGGTACAGGTCGCCCAGCAGATTGTCGACGAAGGCGTGGAGGGGGTGCTGGGTCACTTCAACTCGGGCACCACAATTCCTGCTTCCAGCGTCTACAACGACGCCGGGCTGCCGCAAATCGCCATGGCCACTTCTCCCGAATATACGGCACAGGGCTTCGATACGACCTTTCGCATGATGACCAGCGATACGCAGCAAGGTGCAGCGGCGGGCGAGTTCATTGTGAAAGACCTGGGCGGCAAGACGGTGGCGCTTATCGACGACCGCACGGCATACGGCCAAGGCTTGGCTGATCAGGTCGCCAAGGCCGTCGAAGCCCATGGCGGCGGCATCGTGTCGCGTGAGTACACAACCGACAAGGCCAATGATTTCACGGCGATTCTCACCAACATCAAATCCAAGAACCCCGACGTCATCTTCTTCGGCGGGCTGGATGCGCAATCGGGGCCCATGCGTCGGCAAATGAAGACCTTGGGTATCGAGGCCCCCCTGGTGTCCGGCGAGATGACGCGTAGCGAGACCTTCCTGAAGCTCGCCGGCGACGCAGCGGAAGGCACTTACGCTTCGCTGGCCGGCGTGCCCTTGCAGCAGATGGCGGCAGGTACCAAGTTCGAAGAGGCCTATAAGGCCCGCTTCAAACAAAACCCCGGTGTCTATGCGCCCTATGCCTATGATGGCGCATGGAACATGGTGGAAGCCATGAAGGCGGCCGGCTCGGCCAAGCCGGATGCCTATCTGACCAAACTGGCGTCGCTGCAGCGCGCCGGCGCCACCAGCCAGAGCATCGCTTATGACGACAAGGGCGATCTCAAGGAAATCTCCGTCACGATTTACCAAGTGAAGGGCGGCAAATGGGAGATGGTCAAGACGATGGTCAGCCAGTCCAACTGAGCCACGACGGCGCTCTGACGGGCGGCCCTCCGCCCCTTGAACCTGCAAAGCGAGCTGATCACCGGCCATGGAAATTCTGCTTCAGCAACTCATCAACGGCCTGACGGTCGGCAGCGTCTATGCCCTGGTGGCATTGGGCTACACCATGGTTTACGGGATTATCGGCCTGATCAACTTCGCCCATGGCGATGTCGTGATGGTCGGGGCGATGGTCGCCACCACAATGGTCGTGACGTTTGTCGGCGCCGATCCGGCTGGCGTTTCGGCTTGGGTAGCGGTACTTGGGGCCTTGTTGTTGGCCATGCCCGTCTGCATGGCGCTGGGCTGGACCGCTGAACGCTTCGCGTACCGGCCCTTGCGCCGGGCACCACGACTGGCGGCGCTCATCACGGCGATCGGCATTTCGATCATTATCCAGAATGTCGCCATGATGGTGTGGGGCCGCAACTACCTGAGCTTTCCCCACATTATCGAGCCCGTCGTCTTTCATATCGGCGACGCCCGCATCAGCCTTCTGCAAATCATCATCATTGCTGCAGCGGCGGGCATCATGGGCGCCTTGCTCTTGGTCGTCCACCGCACCCGACTGGGGACCGCCATGCGCGCCACGGCGCAGAACCGCGAAGTGGCGGGGCTCATGGGAGTCAACATCAATACCGTGATTTCGGCCGCCTTCGTCATCGGATCATTATTGGCCGCCATCGCGGGGGTCATGGTGGCCGCTTATTACGGGGTAGCGCAGTACACGATGGGCTTCATTCTGGGCCTGAAGGCGTTTACGGCGGCTGTGCTGGGCGGCATAGGCAACCTGGCAGGTGCCATGCTGGGCGGATTACTGCTGGGCGTCATTGAATCTTTGGGGGCGGGCTATATCGGCGACCTCACCAATGGATTCTTCGGCAGCAACTATCAAGATGTCTTTTCCTTCATCGTGCTGATCATGGTGCTTGTTTTCCGCCCTTCCGGCTTGCTGGGCGAGCGGGTAGGGGACCGCGCATGAGCACGACAGCGACTCATGGTGCGTCCTTGCCGCCGCGCGTATGGTTAGGCATCGTGCTGTTCGGCGCGCTTCTGGCCGTTCTGCCGTTCCTGCTGGGCATGGTCGGTCAAGGCTGGATACGCACCCTCAATTTCGCCTTGATTTACGTGATGCTGGCCTTGGGTCTGAATATCGTGGTGGGTTTTGCCGGACTGCTCGATCTCGGCTATATCGCCTTTTATGCGGTGGGCGCCTATGTCTGGGCCCTGCTGGCCTCGCCGCATTTCGATCTGCACCTGCCGTTCTGGTTCATTCTGCCGGCCGGCTTCGTGCTGGCCGCCATTGCGGGCGCCTTGCTGGGCGCGCCTACGCTCAAGCTGCGCGGCGACTATCTCGCCATCGTGACATTGGGCTTTGGCGAAATCGTCCGGATCTTCATGAACAACCTGGACGCGCCGGTCAACATCACGAACGGGCCGCAGGGCATCAACCGCATCGACACCTTCCGCGTTGGCGACTTCCTTTTCGGGCGCAGTCAGGAGATCTTCGGCTTCCGCATCACCGGCCCTGAGAAATACTATTACTTGCTGTTGTTCCTTACGCTTGCCATTGTCATTATCTGCGCGCGGCTGCAACATTCGCGCATCGGCCGCGCTTGGGAAGCGGTCCGTGAAGACGAGATTGCAGCCAAGGCCATGGGCATCAATACCCGCAACATCAAGTTGCTGGCCTTCGCCATGGGAGCATCGTTTGGCGGCATTGCCGGGTGCATGTTCGCCTCCATGCAGGGGTTCGTCAGTCCCGAGAGCTTCAGTCTCACCGAATCCATCACCGTTCTGTCCATGGTTGTGCTCGGGGGCATGGGGAACATTCCCGGCGTCATACTGGGCGCCTTGCTGCTGTCGGTATTCCCCGAGCTGTTGCGCGCCGTCGTCGTGCCTGTGCAGCAAACCGTTTTTGGAGACGTGATCCTGGACCCGGAAGGCATACGCATGCTGATGTTCGGCTTTGCTCTTGTGCTGGTGATGATCTTCCGCCCCGAAGGGCTGTGGCCCTCGGCCTTGCGTCGCCGCGAATTGCGGGCCGCGAAGGAGGGGACATGAGCACGGTGCCCGCCGCCCTGCGCCGCGATGCGGGGGCCATGCCGGAACTGATGCTTGTGGTGAACAAGTTGAGCAAGCGTTTTGGCGGACTGCAGGCTTTGTCGGATGTGAGCTTCGGCATATGCAAGGGCGACATCTACGGCTTGATCGGCCCCAACGGCGCCGGGAAGACGACCTTGTTCAACGTGCTGACCAGCTTGTATGAACCGGAGATGGGCACGGCGAACTTCATGGGACACCAGCTCACCCGCCTAAAGCCGCACCAGATCGCTCAGGTGGGAATCGCGCGGACCTTCCAGAATATCCGGCTGTTCGCCAATCTGAGTGCCGTCGAGAACGTCATGATCGGCCGGCACGTGCGCACGCAAGCGGGGGTGCTGGGCGCCATCCTGCGCAATCGCGCGACGCTCGCCGAAGAACAGGCCATCGAAGAACGCGCACATCAATTGCTCGAATACGTCGGGATCGCCGGCCGCACAAACGACATCGCGCGCTCGCTGTCCTACGGAGATCAGCGGCGTCTGGAAATCGCCCGCGCGCTGGCGACCGAACCCAGGCTTCTTGCGCTGGATGAACCTGCTGCCGGGATGAACCCGTCGGAGACTAAAGTCCTGCGCCAGCTCATCGAGAAAATTCGCGATGACGGCGTGACGGTGCTGCTGATCGAGCATGACATGAAGCTGGTCATGGGATTGTGCAATCGGGTGCTCGTCCTGGAGTACGGGCGCGTGCTGGCCGAGGGCAAGCCCGCCGATGTGCAGCGCGACCCGCGTGTCATTGAAGCCTACCTGGGCAAGGGCGCGGCCGGCCAGGCGGGCACCGCAGTCCCGACCAGCGATGTGGCGGCGCTCGAATCTGATCGGCACGACCGATAAGCATGGGCCGCGGCGGTCATGAGGATACAAATGAATAGTGCTTCCACACCCTTGCTGGAATTGCGCGACCTGGATGTCGCCTATGGCGGTATCCGGGCCGTGCGCGGCTTGAACCTGATTGTGAACCGGGGTGAGCTGGTCAGCCTGATTGGCGCGAACGGCGCCGGCAAAAGCACCACACTGAGGGCCGTCTGCGGCCTGGTCCCGCGTGCCAGCGGCGACATCCTGTACGACGGACAGTCCATCGCGGCAGTGCCGTCCTACATGCTGGTGCGGCAAGGTTTGATCATGGTCCCCGAAGGCCGGGGAATCTTCGGTCAGCTCACCATAGAAGAAAACCTCGCCATGGGCGCCTACACGCGGCGCGACACGGTGCAGATCCGGCGCGACATCGACCATGTCCTGGAACTTTTCCCGCGGCTGGGCGAACGGCTCAAGCAGTCTGCCGGCACCCTGTCCGGCGGCGAACAGCAAATGCTCGCCATGGGGCGCGCCATGATCTCCCGGCCACGGCTGCTGCTGCTGGACGAGCCGTCCATGGGACTGGCACCCATCATGGTGGACAAGATTTTCGAAGTCATACGCACCATCGCCGATGAAGGCGTCACCATTCTGCTTATCGAGCAGAACGCCCGCTTGGCGCTCGAAGCCAGCCATCGCGGCTATGTCATGGAGTCGGGCCGTTTGATTCTGGAAGGACTTGCGCAGCAGCTGCTGGACGACCCCAAGGTGCGGGCGGCATATCTCGGGGAAGAGGAAGCGGTATAGCCGGCGCCCGCGGGCGCTCAGTCTTGCGCTTGGGCAGCTGGATTCGCTGAGAGAAGCGCCGCCGCTTCAGACGCGGCCCGTGCTGCCGAAACCGCCTTCGCCCCGGCTGCTGTCCTGGAACTCATCGACGATCTCGAACTCGACTTGCTGGACCGGTACGACCACCAGCTGTGCGAGGCGCTCCATGGGCTCCAGGACAAAGGGCCGGCTGCCGCGGTTCCAGGCGGACACCATCAGGGGCCCTTGGTAATCGGAATCGATCAGACCCACCAGGTTCCCCAGTACGATGCCGTGCTTGTGCCCCAGGCCGGAGCGCGGAAGAATCATGGCCGCATAGGCCGGGTCGGCGATATGCAGAGCCAGTCCCGTGGCCACCAGTTCAGTCGCGCCGGGTTGCAGCGTCAAGGGGGCGTCGATGCAGGCGCGCAGGTCCAGTCCAGCTGAACCGCGCGTGGCGTACGCCGGCAGATAATCGCTCATGCGCGGGTCGAGGATCTTCAGGGCGATGCGTCTCATGGTTTTGCGGGGGGTAGGCGTTGGGAGATGGCCGAGACGAGGGTCCGGGCGGCCTGCAGCTTGGGTTGAGGTGAAAGCGCCGTCTGACCTTTTTCCTCGAAGAGCACGAATTCGGTGAAGTCGGCGTCCATGACACGCTGGGCCAGGTTGCCTACCAGGAGGGGCACCCCTTTGCGGCGGCGCTTGGCCTCGGCAAATTCATTCAAGTTCTGCGTTTCAGCGGCAAAGCCCACACACCAGGGGCCGTTTTCCATGGCGGCCACATCGGCCAGAATGTCGGGATTGGGCGCGAACTCAAGCTGTGGCGATTCGCCTCCCTCCGTCTTCTTGATCTTGTGTTCGCCTGCGTTGAGTACGCGCCAATCGGCTACGGCTGCAACAGAAATGAAGACGTCGGCATCCGGCGCATAATGCATGACTGCGTCATGCATCTGCCTTGCGCTTTCGACGTCGACCCGGCTCACTCCGTAAGGAGCGGGCAGGGCGGTAGGGCCGCTCACCAGGGTCACTTCCGCACCGGCTTCGCGGGCGGCGCGCGCAATCGCATAACCCGTCTTGCCTGAGCTGCGATTGGTAATGACGCGTATGGGGTCGATGCGTTCCGACGTGGGCCCGGCGGTGATCAGCACGCGGCGCCCAGCCAATACCTTGGACTGAAAGAAAGCGATCAATTCGGCGAGAATCTGGTCGGGTTCCAGCATGCGCCCGCCGCCCGTTTCACCGCAAGCCTGCTCCCCTTCGGCCGGGCCAAGCAGACGCACACCATCTTGACGCAGCAAGACCGCATTGCGTTGCGTTGCCGGGTTGAGCCACATTTCGCGATTCATGGCGGGTACGACCAGCAAGGGGCAGGCGCCGCGTGCCACGCATAGCGTGGAAAGCAGGTCGTCCGCCAGGCCATGCGCCAGCTTGGCCATGAAGTCGGTGCTTGCCGGTGCGATCAAAATGGCGTCGGCGCCGCGGGTCAGGTTGATATGCGCCATGTTGTTGGGCACACGGGCATCCCAGGGATTGATATACACGGGCCGGCCCGAAAGCGCCTGCAAGGTGACGGGCGTGATGAACTGTGTGGCGGCTTCCGTCATGACTACGTCGATGGTGGCGCCCTGTTCGATGGCGCGGCGTACGAATTCAGCGATCTTGTAGCATGCGATGCCGCCGGTCAGTCCCAGCACAATGCGTTTGTTGGCAAGTTCTAGCATGGGGTGGCCCTATGGTTGGGCGAGGCGCCGCTCGCGGCGCCACCGCAGTATTTCGTCCAGGATCAGCAGGATGGCACCCACAGTGATGGCGACGTCCGCGATATTGAACGCGGGGAAATACCAATCCTGCCAATAGAACAGCAGAAAATCCACCACATGCCCATGAATCAGGCGATCAATGGCGTTGCCCAGGGCGCCGCCCAGAATGCAGGCGAGGGCGGCGCAGAATAGACCTTGCCGGGGATGCTTCCACAGCAGCCGGACGATGATCACCGTGGCGATCAACGCGATCGCCGTGAACAGCCAGCGCTGCCAGCCCTGGCCGTCCGCCAGGAAACTGAAGGCCGCCCCTGGGTTGTAGAGCAAGGTGAAATCAAAAAAGGGCAGCACGTTGCGCCGCTCGCCATACCCCAATGTGCTGTCGAAACCGACCTTGGTGAGCTGGTCCAACCCAATGATGAGCACGGCCAGCAGCAGCCACCCCAGGAAGGGGCGCCTTGAAGGAACGGCCGGACGCTCAGACCGTTGATCAGGCATGTTCGCGTGCTTCGCCGTCGCCGAACAGGTTATCTGAACAGCGGCCGCAAATAGTCGGATGCTGCGTATCCGCCCCCACATCGCTGCGGTGGTGCCAGCAGCGTTCGCACTTCTGTTCGTCGGTCGCGCTCACTTCAATGCGCAGCGCGCCATTCTCGTCGCTATGCACCGTCGCACGTGACACGATCAGCACGAATCGCAGGTCATCGCCCAGCGACCTTAGCCATTCGAGGTCGAGGCCGGCCGCATAAATGTCGACTTCAGCTGCCAGCGATGAGCCCACGCTACCCGTGGCGCGGACCTCTTCGATGCGGCGCATGACTTCCCCGCGGATATCGCGGATGCGCGACCACTTCTCCATGAGCGCGGCCGTTTCCTGCGTTTGCGGAAAGTTGTGGAAGGTCTCGGTGAAGACGGTGAGCGAAGGAGTATCGGCGTTCAGGTATTTCCAGGCCTCTTCTGCCGTGAACGACAGGATGGGCGCGAGCAACTTGACCAGGGCGTGGGTGATGTGCCAAAGCGCCGTTTGTGCCGAGCGGCGGGCATGGCTGTCTGCCGCAGTGGTGTAGAGACGGTCCTTCAGGACATCGAGATAGAAGGCGCCCAGGTCTTCGGAGCAGAATACCTGCAGGCGCGCTACGGCGGGGTGGAACTCATAGCGCTCGTACCAGGCCAGAATGTCGGCCTGCATGGCGGCCGTCATGGCGACCGCATAGCGGTCGATCTCGAAGAGTTCATCGAACGGAACGGCCTGGGCGGAGATATCGAAATCGCTGACATTGCCCAGGAGAAACTTCAGGGTGTTGCGGATACGCCGGTAGCTTTCGACGACTCGTTCCAGAATCGTGTCGGAAATAGACAGTTCGCCGGAGTAGTCGGTGGAGGCTGTCCAGAGACGCAGGATCTCGGCCCCCAGCGAGTCGGAGACCTTCTGCGGCGCGACCACGTTGCCCACTGACTTGCTCATCTTGCGGCCCTTGCCGTCGACCACGAAGCCGTGCGTCAGCAGAGCCTTGTATGGCGCCCGGCCATACAGCATGCAGCCAGTCAGCAGCGAGGAATGGAACCAGCCGCGATGCTGGTCGGACCCTTCAAGGTAAAGGTCGGCAGGCCAGCTCAGTTCGCCCGCGTGGGAGCCCTTTACCTGCTGGTCTCGGCCGCCCAGTACGGTGGCGTGGGTGGTGCCTGAATCGAACCAGACATCCAGCGTGTCGCGGTTCTTTTCATAGTGCTCGGCGTCGCCACCCAGGAGTTCGGCCGAGTCCAGCGATTGCCAGGCTTCGATGCCGTGTTGCTCGATACGTCGTGCTACCTCTTCCATGAGTTCGGGCGTGCGGGGGTGCAGCTCGCCGGTTTCCTTGTGTACGAAGAACGCCATGGGCACGCCCCACTGCCGCTGGCGCGAAAGGGTCCAGTCCGGGCGGTTGGCGA
>JAEWFK010000039.1 GCA_023388835.1 Pseudomonadota bacterium
CGTTCTCGCCCCAGGCCAGGGGTACGACGCCGGCCTTCTCCAGGCGTTCGAACAGGCGGTTGCCGACTTCGCCATGGATCAGGGCGTCGATCGCAGCGTAGTCCGGCATCAGGAAGGGCAGTGAGAAGAGATTGAGTTCCTTGATCTGCGGGGACCAGTTGATGGTGGAACCCACGGCCATGTCGATGACGCCCTGGCGGATGGCGTTGAATTCGCGGGTCTGGTCGCCCTGCACCAGCGAGGTGCCCGGATAGATCTTGATGTTGATGCGGCCGTCGGTGCGTTCGCGTACCAGTTTGGACCAGATCTCGGCGCCCTGGCCCCATGGGAAGGTGGTGCCCACGACGATGGAGAGCTTGTATTCCTGTTTATAGTCGGCGGCCATGGCGGACGGCGTGGCGGCGAGCGCCGCGATGGAGCAGGTGATGGCTCCCAGCAAGGTACGGATCTTCATGTTGTCTCCAGATGGAAATGGCTTGTTCAGAAGCCCAGGTAGCGAGGCAGCCACAGGGCGAGTTCAGGGAAAGCAATAAGCAACAACAGTGCAGCAAATACTGCGATGAGCAGCCAAGTGACCCATCGGAATGTGCTCTCGATGGGCACCAGGGCGATTCGGCAGGAAACCATCAGATTCACTGCCAGGGGTGGCGTGAACTGCCCAAGCGCGACCATGACGGTCAAGAGCACGCCGAACCAGACCGGGTCCCAGCCATAGGCATTGGCGATGGGCATGAGCAGCGGCACGAAAATCAGGAAAATGGAGATGCCGTCGAGGAACATGCCCACAATGGTGAGCAGAAGAATGATCAGCGCCATCACGCCGTATTCGCCGATGCCCGACCCGACGATGGCGCGGGTGATCGGGTCGATGACGCTCAATGTGGACAAGGCCCAGGCGAAGATGCCGGCCAGCGACACGACCAGCATGATCACGGCCGACAGTTCGGCGGCCTCGCGCAGAATGATGAAGAGATCCCGGAAACGGATGGTGCGATGGACCGCCATGCCCACGAAAAGGCCGTAGAACACTGCGACGACCGCAGCTTCAGTCGGCGTGAAGTAGCCCATGCGCATGCCGCCGAGGATAATGACCGGTGCGGCCAGGCCCCAGATGGCTTCGTACAGGCTGCGCCAGAAACGCGGCCGGGGCAGGTCCCGTTCGGCCTGCCCCATGTTGTGGACCCGGGCCAGCCACACGGCGGGGATAATGAGCGCCAGGCCGACGAGCATGCCGGGTACCAGCCCGGCGGCAAAGAGCGCCGGCACCGACGCTGACGGCACCAGCACCGAATACACGATGAAGGCGATGGAAGGCGGAATCAGGATGTCGGTGGCGGCGCCCGCCCCCACAATCGTGGCCGCATAGGGTGCCGGATAGCCCGCGCGCTTCATGGCGCCAATCATGACGCCGCCCACCGCGGCGGCGCAAGCCGGGCCGGAGCCCGAAATGCCGCCCAGGAACATGGCCACGGCGATGGTGACCAGCGGCAGCATGCCAGGGCCGCGCCCCACGATGGCGACGGCGAAATTCACCAGGCGCGCAGCGACGCCGGAGCGGTCGAAAATAGAACCCACCAGCACGAACATGGGAATGGCCAGCAGGGGGTATTTCGCCAGGCCTGCATAGAAGCTTTGCGGTACGGCCATCAGTCCGAACCACTGAGTGTCGAGATTCGACATCACGATGGCCAGGGAACCGGCGATGCCCAGGGCGACCGCCACGGGCACCCCGATGATCATCAGAACCAGGAAGCTGCCAAACAGCAGCGCTACCGTCATGGCTTGCCCCGCAGCAGCCGATGGAGCATGCCCGCGAGCCGCAGCGTGATCACCGCTGCGAGGACGGGCACCCAAATCGAATACCACCAGGTCGGCACGCCAATGGCCGGCGAGGTATCGCCCCAGGTGTATTCGTCGTAGACCATGCGCGCCGACAGAATGGTAAGAGCCAGGAAGAAGAGCACCGAACACAGCGTGGCGATGCGCGCCATCCAGCGCTGCCGACTATGGGAGCCTGAGTCGGCGAGAAATTCAATGCGGATGTGCTGGCTGCGTACGAAAGCAGTGGACCCCGCCGTCATGGTGACGATCACCAACAGGAAGATGGAGAATTCTTCCGTCCAGGCGAACGAGGAATCGGTGAGGTAGCGCACGACCACGTTCGCGAAGGTGATGAACGCTAGCAGGGCCATGGCGAGCACGGACACCCAGTCTTCGACGACAAGGGGAATACTGACAGCAGGGCGGAAGCCGGCCGTTTCGGACGGCGCCGGCGAATCGGGCGAGTCGGACATTAGTTTTGCTGCAAGAATCTGTAACCGGCGTACATGCTATCGCTGTATGCCGGTTTCCGCATTCGGTGCTTACCCTTCTAGCCCTTCTTTGCCGATTTTCGCTTCGGCAAGGCCAGCATGGTGCCGCGACAGTCTGGTGAACCGCACAGGCAGCGGTACTGTTCGCGTACCTTCTTGGTCTTGCGCCCTTCTATCACCAGGGCGTAGTCGAAAAAGAGTTCTTCGCCGGCGGCGATGTCCCGCAGGCTGTAGATATAGAGGCGAGTCCCGGCTTCGTTTTCGCGCGCCTCGCAGTTCGGGCTGCAGGAGTGGTTGATCCAGCGGGCGTCGTTCCCTCGCTGGCCGCCGTCGACGATCTCTCCGTTGCTCAACGAAAAGAAGAAGGTATGGTTGGGGTCGTCGGGCTGGTAAGAAGGCAGTGCATCGGCTTCTTCCTGGCTGATGTGCCGACCGCGGTACTCGATGATGCAGGTCTCCGCCGGGATGTCGCAGGCGGCAAAGACGCCCTTGCCGTGCAGCGGGGAGGGGCGCACTTTGTGCCAGGCGGGGACTTTGCGGGACATGGGCGGCGGCTCTCGTAAAACAAAAGGCACTACACTTTACGCAATTTCCGGATGAACAAGCCATAGGATATATCGTGAATACCCCCGCAAACGCCGACCCTGCTCGGCTCGACGGCGCGCAGCGGATGCTGCAGACACTGATCGAACTCGGTGTGGACACCGTTTTCGGCTACCCCGGCGGTGCCGTGCTTCCCTTGTACGATGCCCTGTATTCCGAGCCGCGCATTCGTCATATTCTCGTGCGCCATGAGCAGGGGGCGGTCCATGCGGCCGAAGGCTACGCACGCTCCACGGGCAAACCCGGCGTCGTCCTGGTGACCTCCGGTCCCGGCATGGCGAATACCACCTCCGGCTTGCTGGACGCTCTGTGCGATTCGATCCCGGTGCTGTGCATCAGCGGGCAGGTGGCCACTTCGGCCATTGGCACCGATGCCTTCCAGGAATGCGATGCGGTGGGTATTTCCCGACCGGTCACGAAATGGAACGCGCAGATCCGGCGCGGCGAAGATATTGCGGCGATGACGGCCAAAGCCTACCGATTGACCACGCAAGGCCGGCCCGGCCCGGTGCTGATCGACTTCCCCAAGGACGTGCAGATCGCTGAAGCTCCGCCGTTGGCGGCGGACGAGGACATCGAGACTGGCGTGGCCGCTACCGACCTGGCCAGTCCTTCCATCGAAGCGGCCGTCAAACGTGCCGCAGGCCTCATCGCCCATGCGAAGCGCCCGGTATTCTATGGCGGCGGCGGGCTGATCAATTCCGGCGTCGATGCTTGCGAGACCTTTACCAGCCTGGTGCAGGACCTGGGCGCCCCTTGCACGCTCACCCTCATGGGTCTGGGGGCCTTCCCGGCCGACGACCCGCATTTCATCGGCATGCTCGGCATGCACGGGACGCTCGAAGCCAACCTGGCCATGCACCACGCCGACCTCATCATTTGCGTGGGTGCCCGTTTTGACGATCGCATCACCGGGCGCTTGTCGGACTTCTGCCCTCATGCCAGCAAGATCCATATCGATATCGATCCGGCATCCATCAACAAGGTGGTACGCGCCGATGTCGCCATGGTGGGGGACTGCTACCCGCTGTTGCGGGCGCTGCGCAAGGAGGTGGCCGCGCTTGATCTCGCCGCCGATCGCATGCAACCCTGGTGGGACCGCATTGGCGTCTGGCGCGCGCGCGACTGCCTTGCAGTGACACCTTCGGAAGAACACATCCTTCCTCAGCACCTGATGCAGCGCCTGGGTGCCGCGCTCGACGGCCGCGATGCCATTGTGTCTACCGACGTGGGCCAGCACCAGATGTGGGCGGCCCAATATCTGCGCTTCACCCGCCCGAACCGGTGGCTGACGTCCGGCGGAGCGGGGACCATGGGCTACGGCTTGCCGGCTGCCATCGGGGCGCAGATCGCGCATCCGGGCAAGCTGGTCGTCTGCGTAAGCGGCGACGCGTCCGTACTCATGAACATCCAGGAGATGGCGACCGCCACACAGCACCGTGCGCCTGTGAAGGTCGTGCTGTGCAACAACCGGCACATGGGCATGGTGCGGCAGTGGCAGGAACTGATTCATGACGGCCGCTACAGCCATAGCTATAACGATTCCCTGCCTGACTTTGTTGCGCTGGCCAAGGCTTTCGGCTGGCGGGCGGCACGCGTGGAAGATCCTGCACAGCTCGAATCGGCACTGAACGAGTGCCTTTCATCCGATGGGCCTTATTTCCTGGATGTCGCGGTGCTCGCCCAAGAAAACTGCTTCCCCATGATGCCGGCTGGCTACGGGCACCAACAGGTCATGCTTTCTGAAGACACCTGGTACGTGGAAGAATAAGCGGGTCGCGGGACCGGCTGACATGATCGAGCGCCGGGACGATGGCGGGCACCAGTGTCCTGAAGGCCGGCTTGATGCGCTCATCCGGGACTCCGGCATAGCCGAAGAGCAGGCCGGCACGCCCGCCGCCGCCGGCATAGTAGCGGGACAGCGGCCGAATCGAGATGCCCAGCGCCCGCGCCGCCAGGACGATCCCTACATCGTCGGTGCCGTCGGGAAGGTGCATGACCAGATGCAGTCCCGCCTCATGAGTCGAAATCGGCCAGTCTGCACCGAACTCTTCCAGAATTGCGTCGCGCAGCAGGGCCTGGCGGCGGGCGTATTGCACACGCATGCGCCGGATATGCGCGGCGTAATGGCCCTCGTTCATGAAGTCAGCCAGCACGGCCTGATCCAGAAGGCGACCTTCGCGGTACAGCTCGGACAGCCCGGTGCCGAAATGGACGCTCAGCACCTTCGGAAGAACCATGAAGCCCAGCCGCAGCCCGGGAAACAGGGTCTTCGAGAATGTGCCGAGGTAAAGGACGCGGTCGTGGTTGTCCAACCCCTGCAGCGACGCGATGGGACGGCCGTCGAAGCGGAATTCGCTGTCGTAGTCGTCCTCGATGATCCAGATGTTGTTGCGGTGCGCATACTCCAGCAACATGCGCCGGCGCACCAGACTCATGACCGTTCCAAGCGGATATTGATGCGAGGGCGTCACGAAAATGAAGCGAGGCGGCGTCTGCATCTGTTCGGGGCTGGGCGCGATACCCTCTTCGTCCACGCCGATGGGCTGGATGCGAATGCCACTGGCCTTTAAAACGGTACGAGCTCCCCAGTAGGCAGGGTCCTCCACCCAGGCGACATCGTCGGTATCGCCCAGCAGACCGGCGATCAGGCTCAGCGATTGGTGGATGCCGTTGGTCACGATGATCTGATCCGCTACGCAATCCACTGACCGCACCAGGCGGAGATGTTGGGCCAGCGCTTGGCGCAGCGGAGGATAGCCCGCCCCATGGGAATATGTGAGCAGCGCCGGGTCGGGCTTGCGCCAGCGCCGCCTCATGAGCCGCGACCAGACATCGTGAGGGAAGAGAGAAACATCCGGCACGCCCGGAGTGAAGGCGCCCCATTGCATGCTGGAAGCCTGTGCATTGCGCACGAGCTCCGCCCCCCGCCGGGAGAGTGCGAGGTGTGGAGGCAGGAAGACTGCTTTGCCGGACGGGTCGGAACTCCGCAGCGGCAGGGACGGCACGGTGTCCGACACAAAGGTGCCGCTGCCCGTTGTCGATACAACGTAGCCCTCGGAATGCAGCTGTTCATAGGCTCCGACCACCGTGTTGCGCGAAAGCCCGGCTTCTTTCGCCAGCACGCGGCTGGCCGGCAGTTTGGCACCCGCCGTCAGGCCTCCGGAAAGAATCAGATATCGAAGAACGTCGTATACCTGACGGGTCAGCGATACGGCCCCTTTGCGTTCGAGCTTTTGCAGCAAAAACTCGGACAGGATGGCTTCACGCACAATGGCCCCCCGAAATAATCTGATAATGGACCTTTCTAGAGTACCAAATGTCATCTACCTTGACGCTGCGACATTGCTGCATCCGAGAATAATTAATCAAGGGGAAGGCATTGAAGGTGGAGACCACGCAGATCACCGGGGCGATCGCATCGCTTGAGCCCTACATGATCGAAACGCTGTCGGCGTTCGTTCGGGCGGCCAGTCCCTCTGGCGCGGAAGAGCCTGCGGCGGAGTTCATGGAAAAGGCTCTGCGCGAACTGGGTCTTGAATCCGAGCGTATCATGCTCGATAACGAGCTGCTCAAGGATCTCCCGCTGTTCGCCTGCCCTTGTTCTCCGGACAACGGCCGCTACAACCTGCTGGCTCGTCATGTCCCTGAATCGCCCGCCGGGCGCTCCGTCCTGTTCAACGGTCATCTGGATGTCGTCCCCACCGGTCCGGAAAGAATGTGGTCTCATCCGCCATTCAGCCCGGTAGTCAAGGAAGGCTGGCTGTACGGCCGCGGCAGCGGCGACATGAAGGCGGGCATCGTCTGCGCCTTGGCGGCGTTCAAGGCGCTGAAGGAACTGGGACTGCAGCCTGCCGGCACCGTCGGCTTCAACGCTGTCTTGAATGAAGAGGACGGCGGCAATGGTTCCCTGGCAACCATCCACGCCCTGAAGAATGCACTGGCCAAGGCAAGGCTGCAGGATTTCGACGCCGCCATCATTCCCGAACCTTTCGGTGAAACCATGCTCTCGGCGCAGGTGGGCGTGTTCTGGATGTTCGTCGAGCTTACGGGCCGCCCGGCCCATGTGGCCTATATGACCAAAGGCGTGAATCCCATAGAAGCGGGGATTGCGGTCATGGCGGATCTGAAAGAGCTGGAAGCCGAATGGAACGCGCCCGAGCGCCGGCCCGCTCTGTTCAAGGATCAACCCCACCCCATCAATTTCAATCTGGGTCGAATAGAAGGCGGAGAATGGAATTCCTCCGTGCCCTGCACCTGCACATTGGGCACGCGCATCAGCTTCTTTCCGGACATGAGTCCGGAAGAAGCCAAGCGGCTGGTGAGCGAACGGGTGCGCGCGACGGTTGAGCGGCTGAACAGCTCACTCGAGCTCAACCTGCGCTTCGAGGGCCAGTTTGCGCCGGGATGCGAATTCGATCTCGAAGCTCCCGCCATGCGCACGCTCGCACAGGCGCATGCCAAGATTACCGGCGCAGAACCGGAACGGCTCGCGTGCACGGCCTGCACCGACGCCCGCCATTTTCAACTCATGACGGATATCCCGGTCACGTGCTACGGCCCCTTGGCAAAGGATATCCACGGTATCGATGAATGCGTTTCACTCGACAGCATGAAAAGGGTTGCCGCGGCAATGGCCCAGTTCATCGTCGACTGGTGCGGCGTGCAGGAGCTCAAAGCCCGCTGACACATCGATGCCTTCCCCGCAGTACCGCAACAAGCTGTCGCTACCCATCCATACCCACTTGCTGGAATTCCGAAGGGAGACAACGATGAAAATTAAAAAATGGTTCAAATTAAGCCTGGGCGCCATGGCCATGGGCTTCGCAGTGAGCGGCGCCATTGCCCAGACCCAGGGCGGTACGCTCAGCATGATCGTCCAACCGGAGCCGCCAATACTGATTCCAGCGCTGAACCAGCAGGCGCCCACTCAGTACATCACCGGCAAGATTTACGAGAGCTTGCTCACCTACACGCACGAGCTCAAACCCATGCCGGGCCTGGCAGAGTCGTGGGAAGTATCTCCCGACGGCATGAGCTATACCTTCAAACTGAATTCGGGCGTCAAATGGCATGACGGCAAGCCGTTCACGGCTGATGACGTCGTGTTTTCCATGTCGGACATGCTGCCTAAGGTGCACGGCCGCGCGCGTGTCATCCTGGCCAAATACGTTGATTTCGTCGAGAAAGTCGATGACTTGACCGTAACGATCAAGCTGAAGACAGCGTTCCCAGCCTTCCTGATCATGTTCGAGCCCGGCTTCGCGCCCATGATGCCCAAGCACATCTACGAAGGCACCGACTACACCACCAACCCGGCCAATCAGAAACCGGTTGGCACCGGCCCCTTCATGTTCAAGGAATGGAAACGCGGCGAATACGTCAAGCTGGAACGCAACCCGAACTACTGGAAGGAAGGCAAGCCCTACCTGGACGAACTGATCTTCAACGTGATTCCGGATTCGGCCTCTCGCGCCGTTGCTTTCGAGCAGGGTACGGTGGACGTTCTGCGCGGGGGCGATGTCGATAACGTGGATATCAAGCGCCTGCGGTCCCTCCCCCATGTCGACTACACGACCAAGGGCTGGGAAATGTTCTCGCCGCAGGCGTATCTGATCCTGAATCAGCGCAAGCCGCCGTTCGACAACGTGAAGGTCAGACAAGCGGTCATCCGGGCCATGAACCGCAATCTAATCGTGAAGAACATTTTCTTCGGGTTGGGCCAGGTCTCCACAGGTCCCTTCGTCGCCACCGAAATGTTCTATGACAAGAACATGCCGTCGATGGATTTCGACATGAAGCGTGCCCGCGAGCTGATCAAGGAATCGGGCGTCAATCCGGGCGACTTCACGATCAGGATGCTCAGCTTTCCCTACGGCGCCACCTGGGAGCGCCTGGACGAATACACGAAGCAGAGCCTAGAGCAGCTGGGCTTCAACGTGAACCTCGAAGCCACCGATGCAGGCGGCTGGGCGAGCCGTACAAGCAACTGGGATTTCGATCTGACCACATCCTACGCCTATCAATACGGCGACCCGGCGCTGGGGGTGGAGCGCTTCCATATCGCGTCCAACATTGTGAAGGGCTCGCCTTTTGCGAACGTGCAGGGCTATAGCAACCCCGAGCTGGACAAGGTCTGGACTGCCGCGGCCTCGGAAACCGACGAAGCCAAACGCCAGGAACTCTACACCCAAATCCAGAAGACGCTGGTCGAGGACGCCTCACTGACTTATCTGGTGGACATGGAGTTCCCCACCCTGTCGCGGAACAAAGTGAAGAATCTCGTGAAGACCGCCATCGGCCTGAACGAGAGTTTTGACGACGTCTATATCGAGAAGTAAGAAATCAGGGTCAGCACAGTCTGACTTCTGCGAGCCGCGGGCGCCACGATGGCGCTCGCCGGCCGGTATATCCGTCTTCCCCGTGTATTCGGTGTTTCGCTCATGAAATTTCTTTCGTTCCTCGTGTCGCGGCTCGCCAAGGCTATCTTCGTGATCCTCGGTGTCGTGATCGTCAATTTTTTCCTCATACGGCTGGCTCCGGGCGATCCGGCCGCCGTGCTGGCCGGCCAGGCGGGCGCGAGCGACCCGACTTACGTCGAGCGACTGCGTGAGTCCTTCGGGCTGGACGAGCCGGTGCTGACCCAGCTCCTCCTGTACCTGAAAGGCGTGGTGCAGCTCGATTTCGGATTCTCGTACCGGAACCATGTTCCGGTACTCGATCTGATCCTTGAAAGACTGCCGGCAACCTTCCTGTTGATGATTTGCGCCTTCCTGTTTTCGATCATCCTGGGCGTGCTGCTGGGCGTCGTGGCGGCCAAGGCCCGATACAGCAACAAGCGCCGCTGGCTGGACAGCACCGTCATGACGGGTGCGCTGATTCTTTACGCCACGCCTTTGTTCTGGCTGTCCCTCATGGGAATTCTTCTGTTTTCCGTCGTGCTCGGGTGGCTTCCGGCGTTCGGCATGGAGTCGGTCGGTTCCAATCTCACGGGCTGGGCCAGGGCGCGCGATATCGCCATGCATCTGGTTCTGCCTACCGTCACGCTGGGCTGCTTCTTCATGGCGTTTTATGTACGCTTGACCCGCGCGTCCATGCTGGAAGTCATAGGCATGGATTTCGTCAAGACCGCGCGTGCCAAAGGGGTGCCTCCGGGGAGCATCATCCGTGTCCATGTGCTGCGCAACGCCTTGCTGCCCGTCATCACCTTCGCGGGCATACAGCTGGGCCAGATGGCAGGCGGCGCGGTGCTGACGGAAACCGTGTTCGCCTGGCCGGGCATTGGGCGGCTGATGTTCGATGCGCTGCTGCAGCGCGATTACCAGCTGCTGCTGGGAATCTTTCTGGTCACTTCGACCATGGTCGTCATCTTCAATCTGCTGACCGACATCATGTATCGCATCGTCGACCCGCGCATCGCGGCGGGCGGTGAAACGGGAGCGGCCTGATGAAGAAATTTGCCAAGCGATATGCACGCAACCACGGCGCGGTGCTGGGTCTGTGCATCATTCTGGTCGTGGCCGCCCTGGCGATTGCCGCCCCCTTCCTCTACGAGAATTCTCCCTGGATGATGGTCGATGCGCCGCTCATCCCCCCGTTCACGGAGCCCGCCTACCCCTTTGGAACCGACATGCTGGGGCGTGATATCACTGCGGGCCTGGTATGGGGAGCACGGGTGTCTCTCATTGTCGGCCTGTTATCGACCGCTATCGCGCTGGTCTTCGGAATCGCCATCGGCGCCGCGGCAGGCTATTGCGGAGGCCGTATTGACGACGCGCTGATGCGCTTCACCGAGTTCTTTCAGACCATTCCGCAGTTGGCCCTGGCGGTGGTGATCGTGGCCGTCATGAGTCCGTCGATCTATTCGATCATGGGGGCGATTACCGCAGTGTCCTGGCCTCCGGCTGCACGCCTGGTGCGTTCCGAATTCATGACGCTCAAGCAGCGCGAATTCGTGCTGGCGGCGGTGGTGATCGGCCAGAAGCCTTCGCGCATCGTCTGGTCGCAGATCCTGCCCAACGCCATGTCGCCCGTCATTGTGTCGGCCTCCTTCATGGTGGCCACCGCCATTCTCACGGAATCCGCCTTGTCCTTCCTGGGGCTGGGCGATCGAAACATGATGAGCTGGGGCTTCATGATCGGCGCCTCGCGCACCATGATCCGCGAAGCATGGTGGATGAGTGTCTGGCCCGGCGTGGCAATTCTTCTGACCGTGCTGGCCATCAATCTGATTGGCGAAGGCTTGAGCGACGCACTGAACCCACAGCTGCGCAGGCGCGGTGAATAAGGATTGCGACATGAATGCCACGACGCCGCTGCTGTCGGTACAGAACCTCACCATCCCGTTGCCCAAGGGCGGCGACCGTCCCTATGCCGTGGAGAATATTTCCTACGAACTTTTCCCAGGGGAGATACTTTGTATCGTCGGAGAGTCCGGCTCGGGAAAGTCCATGAGCGCCAACGCCATCATGGGCCTGCTTCCCGACTATCTCAAGCCCACTGAGGGCAGCATTCTGCTGAAAGGCGCCGATCTGCTCACCCAGCCTGAGGGCCGGCTGCAGGCCATGCGCGGTCAGGAGATCGGCATGATCTTCCAGGAGCCCTTGTCAGCCCTGAACCCGCTCATGACCGTGGGCAAGCAGATCAGTGAAGTCATGCAGGTGCATGGGCAGTATCCGGGGGAACAGCGCAGGAAACGCGTGCTGGAACTGCTGAATTTCGTGGGCCTGCCTGAACCGGAGCTTCTCCATGATCTCTATCCTTTCCGGCTGTCGGGCGGCCAGAGGCAGCGGGTGATGATTGCCATGGCGCTTGCCCTGGAGCCCGCCCTGTTGATTGCGGATGAACCCACTACCGCGCTGGACATGACGACCCAGGCGCAGATACTGGCCCTGATCGCCCGCATTCAGAAGGAGAAGGGCATGGGCGTCATGTTCATTACGCACGACTTCGGTGTGGTGGCCGAGATCGCCCACCGCGTCGCTGTGATGGAGAAAGGCATATTGGTGGAGCAGGGGCCGGCCGACCAGGTGTTGAACCGGCCCCAGCATCCTTACACACGCAGGCTGATCTCATCGGTGCCGCGGCGTCGCATGGACGAAAGCGGGCGGGCGGAACAGCCCGCGCCGGTTCTTGAAGTCCGCAATCTTTCCAAAAGCTATGTGATGGGGGGCGGCCTATTGAGCCCCAGGCGCGTCGTGCAGGCGGTGGACGACGTCAGTTTCTCGGTCGGGCATGGGGAGACCTTGGGCATTGTGGGGGAGTCGGGTTCGGGAAAGTCCACGATAGGAAAATGCCTCCTTAAGCTGATCGGCGTAGACGGCGGCCAGATGCTATTTCAAGGCAAGGATATCGTGCCGCTGCCTGAAAGCCGTTTCCGGTCGATGCGCCACAACATTCAGATGATCTTTCAGGACCCGTTCGCATCGCTCAACCCGCGACACACCATAGGCAAGATTCTTACGGACGGGCCCGTCGCGAACGGCAAGCCCAGGGCTCGGGCTGAGGAGCGGGCGCGCGAACTTCTGAATCTGGTGGGCATGGATGCCTCGGCCTTCCAGCGGTACCCGAACGAATTTTCCGGAGGGCAGCGCCAGCGCATCGGCATCGCCCGGGCGCTGGCGCTGGACCCCAAGCTGCTCGTGGCCGATGAGTCGGTATCGGCACTCGACGTGTCAGTCCAGGCGCAGGTGCTTGAACTGCTCGGGACACTGCAGCAGAAGTTGCAGATCGCCATGATCTTCATTACGCATGACCTGCGTGTGGCGGCGCAGATCTGCAATGCAGTCGTGGTCATGCATAAAGGAAGAATCGTGGAATACGGCCGACCGTCGCAGATCTTCGAGGCGCCCCAGAACCCCTATACACAGCAATTGATCGCCGCCGTCCCAGGCAAGCATTGGGACCCCCCCAAGGAGTGAATGATGACGCGACCTTCAGCAGTTCCGACAGTGCAGATCGACAACGACGCCGTGAAAGTGACGGAATGGCGATTTCCGCCGGGTGGCGAGACAGGCTGGCACCGGCACGGCATGGATTACGTGGTGGTGCCGCAGACGACCGGCCCCTTGCTCCTGGAAACACCCGATGGCGAAGTGACCAGCCAGCTTACTGCCGGCATTTCGTATTTCCGCGCCATCGGCGTTGAGCACAACGTGATCAATCCTTCGGAAACCGAGTTCGTGTTCGTCGAAGTCGAGATCAAATGATTCGATCTTTCCCGGAAATCCCATGAAAGCATTCTTCTCCGAAGAACAGTTGCTGCATCGACCGCAGCAGTTCATGCGCGCCGGCCGGATCTGCGCGCCGGCGGACGTACCCGCTCGGGCGCAGGTCCTGAACGCCATGCTTGCGCATCTGGGCATCGTCAGCGAGACGCCGCCCGATTATGGGCATGCCTTGCTGGGCGTTCATAGCCCCGAGTACCTGGAGTTCCTGAAAACCGCCTACTCCCGCTGGCAAACCCTGGCTGCAGCTGGCCTGGAGCCCGGGCCCGAGGTCCTGCCCAATATGTCGCCCTACCAGAATGGGCGAGTGGAACGGCTGGGGCGCGATCCCTGCCCGTCCACTTCCATCATCGCCCAGGTGGGCTACTACTTGAGCGACCTTGCCTGTCCGATCGGCCCGCATACTTGGCAAGCCATCCTGCGTTCCGCTCATTGCGCCATTGCCGCGGCCGACTGGGCGAGCGCAAGCAAGGAGATCGCCTACGCCCTGTGCCGTCCCTCCGGCCATCATGCGCATTATGATCGCGCCGGAGGCTTCTGCTATTTGAACAATAGCGCTATCGCAGCAGAACGCCTGCGCGAGACGTTCTCATCCGTGCTCGTGCTGGACGTCGATGCGCATCACGGCGACGGCACACAGAATATCTTTTACCAGCGCTCGGACATCATGACCGTGTCGCTGCATGCGGACCCTGACAACTACTATCCCTTCTATTCCGGCTATGCCCATGAGCGCGGCTATGGCAGCGGGCATGGCTACAACATCAATGTTCCGCTTCCCCATGGCACCACCACGGGCGGCTTTATTGGAGCGCTCGACGACGTCCTCGTCACCTTGCGCGACTTCCGTCCGCAGGCGTTGGTCGTGGCGCTGGGCTTCGACACCTATCGAGACGACCCCATCAGCGTCCTGAACGTAGACCTTGATGCCTACCGGCAGATTGGCGAACGCATCAGCGGTCTGGGTCTGCCCACCGTGGTGGTCCAGGAAGGCGGCTATATGGTGGAAGCCATTGGACCGGCCCTGGAATCGCTGCTGCAGGGTCTGAAGGTCACTTCATGAAGGAATGCGAAATGAGCGAGATTTCCCGCATCACGATCAACGGTCGGCGCCTGTGGCAATCGCTGATGGATCTGGCAGAAATCGGTGCCACGCCCAAAGGCGGCAATCGTCGGCTTGCGCTGTCGCCGCTCGATGGCCAGGGCCGTGATCTGGTCGTGGGGTGGATGCAAGAGGCCGGCCTGGAAATCACGGTCGATCAGATCGGCAACATCTTCGGCCGCCGCGCGGGGCGCCGACCCTCGTTGCCGCCGGTCGCCATGGGGAGCCATATCGACACTCAGCCTACCGGTGGAAAATTCGATGGTTGTTTCGGTGTGCTGGCGGGTCTGGAAGTCATCCGCAGCCTCAATGAAAAGGGCGTGGAGACCGATGCGCCGCTGGAGCTCGTCATCTGGACCAACGAAGAGGGTACGCGGTTCGTGCCCGTCATGATGGGCTCGGGCGCATTCTGCAAGGTCTTTCCCCTGGAAACGGCTCTGGACGCCCGGGATGTGGACGGAAAGACGGTGCGCGATGAATTGGTCAACATCGGTTATGCCGGCACGGCCGCGGTGCCTTCGCACGAGATCGGGAAGTACTTCGAGGCCCATATCGAACAGGGCCCCATACTCGAGGCCCAGGACAAAGTGATAGGTGTCGTAACCGGTTCGCTAGGCTTGCGCTGGTATGACGTCACGGTAACGGGCATGGAGGCGCATGCCGGCCCGACGCCCATGCCTTTGCGCCGCGACGCCCTGTACGCGTCTACGCATCTCATGCAGGAAGTCGTCAAGATCGCGCTGGACTTTGCCCCGGAAGGGCGCGGCACCGTCGGCGTGGCCAACGTTTTCCCGGCTTCGCGAAACGTGATTCCCGGCCGGGTCTCGTTTTCGGTAGATCTGCGCCACGAAGACGCCGGCAAGCTGGCGGAAATGGACGCCCGGCTGCGCGAGGCCTGCACGGCGCTGTCCGAAGGCCGGCTTTGCGGCTTCGCCGTGGAGGTCGATCTCAAGGACGTACAGCATTTTCCGCCTACGCCTTTCGCATCGGAACTGGTGGAATCCGTCAGGGGCCAGGCCCAGGCCCGCGGTTACCCGCACATGTCTATCGTGACCGGCGCGGGTCACGATGCCGTCTACATGGCCACCGTGAGTCCCACCGCAATGATATTCGTGCCGTGCAAGGACGGCATCAGTCACAACGAGATCGAAGACGCCAAGCCTGAGCACCTGGAAGCCGGCGCGAACGTCTTGCTGGGCGCCGTGCTGACCCAGGCCGGCGTGGTGTCCGGCTGACCTCATGAGTGCGATGTCGGAAGCTCTGCAGTCGGTACAGGCTTCCCGCCGGACAGGCATCTTGCTTTTCCTGTGTGGACTGCTGACGTTTGCCATCTTCGATGCTTCGTCCAAGCATCTGCTGGCAACCTATCCGGCCCCCTTCCTGAATATCATGCGGTATGGCACGGTCGCGCTGCTGGGCGT
>JAEWFK010000082.1 GCA_023388835.1 Pseudomonadota bacterium
GCGGTCTTTCTGATCATTTTCGTGCGCCAGCAGCGCGTGAGCGGTACCTACCTGAGTCAGGACGCTCCCACCGAGTTCGTGCCCATGCCCGACTCCGTCCAGAACCAGAACGTGGTGCCGGCGCTGGATCCTCGTGTCGATCTCGATACCGATGTCTCATTTGTGCCGCCTGAACCTGAGACAGCACCCGTCGCGGCGCAGGCCGCGGGCGACGCCGGCGACGCCGGGGTCGAGCCGGCCGTAGCGGCGGCGGCCGTGTCCGATGAAGCGGATGAGCATCTCGCCCCGGCCCAGGTCAACCCCATGGCAGCAGAGACGGGGTCCGCTGAGGCGCAGTCGCCTGTCAGCGCAGCCCCCGATGCACCGTCTTTGGCACAGGACATGGCCGCTGCCAGTGCTCCCGCCGCTGCCGCTTCGGAGATTGAACTACCCGCCGGGCCGGCGGCGGGTGTGGGCCCCAGCGATCTGCGGGCGATTGCGGCGTCTTCAGGTGGGGAACAGGATAAAGATGGCAATGATGGCCAAGGCGACGCCCACGCCGTTGACCCAGTTGATGCGCTCGCGAAAAACGCCCGCACCGACTAGCGTGCCCAAAGAGATCACCCCGATATTCATCGCGGAAAACACGAGGGTCGGGTTGGCGGAATATGTCTGGTGGGCGCGCACGTAGAAGTAAATATTGCCGAAGTTCAAGAGGCCGAGCAGCAAGCCCGCCACCACGCTTCGTCGGTTCCATGGTGCCCGGCGGGCTAGCAAGTAGACGAAGCTCACAGCCCCGGCCATGATGAAGGCGCCAAGCAGGGTGGTGGGGAAGGCAGATCCCATCTTCGCCATTTGCTTGAACAGGATGTCTATGGTGCCGTAGCCGAACCAAACTCCCAGAAGCAAGGCCGCGACGATGGCGGGGGCTGCAGCCTGGCCCATGACGGGCGCGGCTTCCCGGCTCTTCACTGAAGCGGCTGCCTGACCGCCACCGCGGCGCCACAGCAGAGCGAAAAGTGCGCATAAGGCGACGCCGATTCCCAGAAGCTTGCCAGGTGTCGTCGTTTCCCCGAATAGGGTGAAGGCGGCGATCAAGGGGAGCAGCAGTGATAGCCGCTGCGCAACATCGCTCAATACGATGCCCGCATGCTGTACCGCCTTTGCCATGACAAGAAAAACGCTGGGCAGCAATACTCCCAGAGCCAGCAGCAGAGGCCACGGCGAGGCGCTCTCAAAGAGGGCAGCGGGCTGGGGACCGAGAAGCACCCAGCATAGTCCGCCCGCCATGACATAGTTGAACGCGATGGCCTGGTCGACCCGGATATGGCGGCTGCGCGCCATCTTCAGCAGCACTGAAACCGCAACGCTGCAAGAAATGCTCAATACCAACGTGTACATGCCTGTCCTTTAAAAGACCGATGCACATCGTAGGGGCGCCGTGTCGCCGCAGCAAATGGCTGCGGCCGTATCCTTCGGCGCGTTCCTGCTGATTTCGTCGTAATTTCCTGCATAGAGCGCGGTACACCCGTTAACTTTTGCGCATTCCAAGGGAAGTGCAAACGTATCTACATGTAAGGTCGGGGCGTGCAATCAACCGAAATCGATTCCGCCGGCATTTCCGCTATAAAAGCGGAGAGCAGGCCAGTTCTGTTTTGCAAAAGAAAAGGGCCAGCACATTTCTGCGCTGGCCCTTGAAATTTTTGGCGGAGCGGACGGGGCTCGAACCCGCGACCCCCGGCGTGACAGGCCGGTATTCTAACCAACTGAACTACCGCTCCGCAGCGGTTGCCAAATTGCTTTGGCGTCCCCTAGGGGATTCGAACCCCTGTACCCACCGTGAAAGGGTGGTGTCCTAGGCCTCTAGACGAAGGGGACCTGAACAACAAGCCGCAAATTCTAGCATGAATTTTACCGCTTGTACAACTCGCTTCTTTCGAGGCGTCTTCGTTAGTGGTGGTGGAGGTAAGCGGGATCGAACCGCTGACCTCTTGCATGCCATGCAAGCGCTCTCCCAGCTGAGCTATACCCCCGTACCGTACGCCACTTAAAACCATTTTGACCGTTTCGAAAGCTGCATTTCTGCGGGGCTTTTGAGAACCGTTCGCTTGGATTTGTGTGTGCGTCTAGCGAAGAAACAGAATTATGCCTGCATTTTTTTTGTTGTGCAAGTCACCCGTAGATCGCGTGTGTGGTTTTCATGTCCGATTTGATAAATATCAAGTTGACGGAGGCCTCGGCTGCTTCATCATCATGTTGCCATGAATGAAACCGACTCGAAAACTCTGCGATTTCCGGCACTGGCCGGCTGTTTGCCTCATATGGGTATTGCCCAGAAGATCGGGGCGGTCTTTGCAGCGCTGCTGTTGATCGCCGCAGTCAACATCGTTCTGGTAGAAGGGATGATGAAGGAGTCGGACACCGTCGCCGATACGGTGAACGTGGCCGGCAAGCTGCGCATGCTGGGTCAGCGGATTGCCTTGCAGGCAGTGAGCCACGGCCAGGGTGTGGGTGCCGGCGAGGCCGAGGTCCGGCAGCTGATACGGGATTTCGAAAGCGCGCTGTCCGCCCTTGCGGACGGGGGCTATGTATTCGGGCTGTATGTCGAGGGCCTGCCCGCACTCCACAAGACCCGGGTAGACGGCTTGCGCGAGCAATGGTCGGTCTACCGGCGTTCAGTGCATCAGTTGCTCGATGGCGTCTCCAGCGCCAGAAGAGAAGCCGGCGCCGGCTTGATGATCAATTTGCAAGCGCGCGGCGACCTCACCATGCTGATGGAGGACATGAGCAGCCATTCGGCCCGCCTGCTGGAGCGCGCTGAAGCGTTGATGAACGGCATCGTGATGGACGTCAAGTCAGGGCAGGACCATGCCATGGACCGGATGTACATGCTGCTGGCTGTTGACGCCCTGCTCATTTTGCTCGCCTTCATGGCGGTACGGCGCCAGATCGTGATTCCCCTGCGTGATCTTTCCACGCATTGCAGGGAGCTGGCCGGCGGCAACTACAACACCCGCTTCGAAGTCTCGACTCAAGACGAGATCGGCCAGCTGGCGAAGGTCTTCAATGAGTCGGCATGGCGCATCGGTTCGCTGGTCGAGCGAATCGAACGTGACCGATCCAGCCTGGAGCGTGCCGAAGGTATGTTCCGCGGCATTGCCGAGAACTCCATGGTCGGCGTTTATATCGCACACAAGGGCCGCTTCAGGTACGTGAATGCGAAGATGGCCGAGATGTTCGGCTATACCCGCAGCGAGATGGCGGAAAAGGTGTCTTCGACCATCGTATTCTCCGAATCGTCCCAGGAAGCGCCCGGCGAAGCGGGAGCGCGCGAGCGCCTGAGCGGCGACATGCCCGGTTTGTGGATGGAAAGAAAGGGCAGGCGCAAGGACGGCACGCTGATCGAGGTCGAGGTCTTCGGCTCGTTGATGTTGCTGGACGACGATCTCGTGACGATCGGCATTGCCATGGACATCACCCGCCGCAAGGAGGTCGAGGCGCAGGCCCGCCTGGCCATGCTTGTGCATCGGCACAGCAGCGAAGCCATGGTAGTGACAGACGCCATGGGCCGGCTCATCAGCGTGAACCCGGCCTTTACTAAGATCACGGGCTATCACCCTGAAGAAGTCATCGGCAAGAAGCTCAACCTGCTCAGTTCAGGTCGCCACGATGCGGCGTTTTACCAAGGCATGTGGTCGACGCTGCACCAGACCGGAGCGTGGGAAGGCGATATCTGGAACCGGCGCAAGAATGGGGAAATCTACGCGGAACGCCTGATCATCAATACCAGCTACGACGATGACGGCGCACCACGTTACCGCATCGGACTGTTCTCGGACATCACCAAACAGAAGGAAGCGGATGCTTTTATCTGGCGCCAGGCCAATTATGACCACCTGACCGGCCTGCCGAATCGCCAGCTATTCCATGATCGTCTGGAAAAGGAAATGCAGCGTTCCGACACCACGGGGCGTCCATTGGCACTGATCTATCTGGATCTCGACGACTTCAAGATCTTGAACGACACGCTGGGCCATAGCATCGGCGACAAGCTTCTGGCCGAAGCGGCGGAACGTCTGCAGTCATGCGTCCGCTCCATTGATACCGTCGCGCGCCTTGGGGGCGATGAGTTCGTCTTCATACTGGGGGGACTGTCTGATCTGGCAGCGGTCGACGGCATCTGCAGTCTTGCTATGGAGCGGCTGGGTGAGCCTTTTCTTCTCGATGGCGAGCAGGCCACGATCTCCGCCAGCATGGGCATCACTTTCTATCCCATCGATGCCGATTCCATAAAGGGACTGATGCAAAACGCGGACCTGGCCATGTACGCCGCCAAGGCACGGGGGAAGCGCCAGACGGTCCGTTTCTTACCATCGATGCATGCGCACGTGACACTGCGGCGTGAGCTGTGTCGCGACCTCGTCGTGGCGCTGCAGGAGAACCAGTTCCGGCTTGCCTATCAGCCTATCATCGAGCTGGCGACCGGCCGCATCGACAAGGTGGAGTGCCTGATTCGCTGGGAGCATCCCGAAAGAGGCATGATCAGCCCCGGCATCTTCATCCCCTTTGCCGAAGACAGCGGACTGATCACCGGTATCGGCGAATGGGTATTTCAGCAGGCAACGGTGCAGGTCGCCCGGTGGCGCACGCACCATCCGCATCTGCAAGCCAGCATCAATGTGTCGCCGGTGCAGTTCACGAGCAATGCCATGTGTCCGCATCGGTGGCTGGAACATCTCGCCGGGCTGGGCATGTCGGGCGAGCACGTCGTGGTCGAGATCACCGAGCGCCTGCTCATGGACGCCGATTCAGACGTCTCGGGAAAACTGATCGCGTTTCGCGATGCCGGCGTACAGATGGCGCTTGATGACTTCGGGACGGGCTATTCGT
>JAEWFK010000084.1 GCA_023388835.1 Pseudomonadota bacterium
TTTCGTATGCCTTGCCGGCGACGTCCAATACGCCCCTGGCTTTGAAAGTATCAGTGCTGCTCATGGCGCCCTTCTCCTTCTCGCGTGATGGCCAAATCGTGACCAGATCACTGTATCACGCGGCGTCGGCGATAAAGCGACCGTTGACGGCAGCCGCACAGCGTCATGGCCGACGCGAAAAGGGCGCGGCCCCGTCGTTCAACAACTACGGGCCGCGCCCCTTCAGATGCTGCCAGGACCGGAAGTTCGGCGTCAGCCCGCCGATACGTCGACCGGCAGCTTGCGCTCCCCCGCCGTCACCGGCGCTTCCTTGTACGGGTCGAGCACGCGGTCACCCTGCGCATCGCGCACGCGGGTCACCAGGCCGATGCGATTCATGAGCTCAATGAACGGCCGGGGGTCGAGTTCCTCCACATTGGCCATGTGGCCGACATCCCAGACGCCGTCGGCGATCAGCATGGCCGCAGCCACCACCGGCACGCCGGCTGTGTAGGAGATCGCCTGGCTGCCAACTTCCTCGTAGCTTTCCTTGTGGTCGCACAGGTTGTAGACCAGGACTTCGTGCGGTTTGCCGTTCTTCGTTCCTTTCACCAGATCGCCGATGCAGGTCTTGCCGGTGTAAGTCGGGGCGAGGGAGGCAGGGTCGGGCAGCACGGCCTTGACGACCTTCAGCGGGACCACTTCAAGTCCCTCGGCGGTGCGCACCGGCTTTTCAGAGAGGAGGCCCAGGTTCTTCAGGACCGTGAAGACATTGATGTAATGGTCGCCAAAGCCCATCCAGAAGCGGATATTGGGCACACCCAAATGCTTGGACATGGAATGCAATTCATCATGACCGGTCAGATAGGTGGCGCTGTTGCCCACGACCGGCATATCCCATTCCTTGCGATGCTCGAACATGGCGTTGGCTTTCCACTTGCCGTCTTCCCATGACCATACCGTCGATGTGAATTCACGAAAATTGATCTCAGGATCGAAATTGGTGGCGAAGTAGCGGCCATGGCTGCCTGCGTTCACATCAATGATGTCGATGGAATCGACCTTGTCGAAATAGGCATCCATGGCATAGCGGCCGTAGGCGTTGACGACGCCCGGGTCGAAGCCCACCCCCAGGATCGCGGTGACACCGGCTTCGCGGCAAGCATCACGACGCTTCCATTCGTAGTTCTGATACCACGGCGGCGCTTCGCAGACCTTGTCCGGATCTTCATGGATAGCGGTATCCAGGTAGGCGGCTCCCGTTTCAATGCAGGCCGTCATGACGGACATATTCAGGAAGGGCGAGCCCGCATTGATGACGATCTGGCTGCCTGTAGACTGGATCAGAGCCTTGGTCGCCTCGATATCGAGAGCATCCAGCGCGTGCGCCTTGAGCTTGCCGGGGCCGCGCTGGCTGCCTTTCTCTTTGATGGAGTCGATGATCGCCCGGCATTTCGCGAGCGTACGCGAGGCGATATGGATATCGCCCAGCAGAATATTATTCTGAGCGCATTTATGCGCTGCCACATGAGCCACGCCGCCGGCGCCGATAATCAGAACATTGCGTTTCATTGGATAACCCCCCAGTATTGGAATATGAGCAGTACTGCCTCAGGACAGACTGTTGACGTAGTCGTCAAAGGAAAAATCGCGCACCACGCGCACGGAGCCATTGGCCTCTTTCACGGCAATCGACGGCATGTTGACGCCGTTGAACCAATTCTTTTTCACCATGGTGTATCCCGCGGCATCGCCGATGGAGATACGGTCACCGACCTTTAGCGGAGCCTTGAACCGGCCTTCGCCGAAAATGTCGCCCGCCAGACAGGTCTTGCCGCAGATCATGTACGAGTGCTCGCCGTCGCCGTCTCCCAACGGAGCGGTCTCGCGATAGATCAGAAGATCGAGCATATGCGCTTCGGTGGAAGCGTCGACCACGGCCAAGTCCTTGCCGTTGTGGCCGATGTCCAATACGCTGACTTCCAGTGTTGCGCTATGACGGACCGCTGCTTCGCCCGGTTCCAGGTACACCTGCACGTCGTACTTCTGCGCAAAGCGGCGCAGACGCTCGCAGAAAGCGTCAAGCGGATAGCCGGGTGCGGTGAAGCTGATGCCGCCACCCAGACTCACCCATTTCAAGCGCTGCAGGATCGACCCGTAACGCTGCTCAACTTGCGAGAGCAGCTCATCGAAACGGCCGATGTCGTCGTTCTCGCAATTATTGTGGATCATGACGCCGTCGAGTCGGTCGATGACGGCCAGGATGCGTTCCGGATCGCCTTCGCCCAGGCGGCTGAACTGGCGGGCCGGGTCGGCCAGATCGAAGCCCGCGACGCTCACTCCCGGATTCAGTCGCAAGCCCACCGGCCTGCCCTGGGCGAACGAGGCGTAGCGCTCGAGCTGCGTGATGGAATTGAAGATGATCTTGTCGCAGTTTGCGACCACTTCTTCGATTTCGTGGTCGGCATAAGCCACGCTGTACGCATGGGTCTCGCCGCCAAATTTCTGGTAGCCCAGCTTCACTTCATGGAGCGAGGATGAAGTGGTGCCGTCCATGTGTTGGCGCATCAGGTCGAAGACGGACCAGGTGGCAAAACACTTGAGCGCCAGCAGGACTTTCGCGCCGGAGTGTTCGCGAACGTAGTCGATGATGTCCAGGTTGCGCTGCAGCGCCTGCTTATCGATGAGATAGTACGGTGTCTGTATGGTGTGCATCTTGAATCAGGGGCCCGCCTGGCCGTTCGGCCGAGCGGATTTCTTGTTGGAGTTCTTCGGAGAGCCGGCTGGCTTCTTTCCCAGGCGCTCAACGACCAGTGGGGGGCGGTTGGGAAAGGTGGCCAGTATCTGCAAGGTGCCCCCCACGCCTTCCACATAGTGCTGCAAAGTGGACACCAGCATGTCGTCACGCTTCTCGATACGGGAAATCGTGCCCTGCCCCACACCCATGGCGACGGCGAGGTCGTCTTGCGTGTGATGGGTGGCCTTGCGCAGGTCCTTGAGCGTGGCGACCTTGGCGACCTTGGCGGCCGGGATGTCGGCAGGCGACTTACTACTGTGGCTGCTCTTCGGCTGGTCGGCCGACACCGTCATCGCCTTCTCGGGCTTCTTTGGCATAGGATTGGTTTGCATGTTGGCAATAGAAAAATGAGGGCGGCCCGGCACACCATGCACCGGGCCGCCCCCACTTCAAGGCCTGAATCATATATGCTTTCAAGTGAATATGCAACCCAAGGCATATTCGTACGGCTGCCGGCAGACGCGGGGCCGGTCAACAACTGCTGGCGACGACGTCCGTACAGCTTGGCGTAGCGGTAGAACGCGGCGAAAAACTTCCGCCCGCTACCGCTACGTGATCGATACAAGGACTACATATTCCGAGGCAGCATGGTGACGATACTGGGGAAGAACCACAGGATGATCAACGCCAGCACCATCAGAAGAAAGTACGGTGCGCAAACCTTGGCGATATACGTGACCTGCTTGCCCGTCATGCTTTGCAGCACGAACAGATTGAAACCGACCGGCGGAGTGATCTGCGCAGTCTCAACCGTGATCACGAGGAAGATGCCGAACCACAACGGGTCGATACCGGCGGCCTGAATGATAGGAAGCACCACGCTCATGGTCAGCACGATGGTGGAGATACCGTCTAGAAAGCAGCCGAGCACCAGGTAGAAGATCCCCAACACGATGATCAGCATCGCCGGCGAGAGATTCAGGCCGCCGACAAATTCGGCGAGCTGGCGCGGCAGGCCCATGTAGCCCATGGAAAGCGTCATGAACGCAGCGCCAGACAAGATCAGCGCGATCATGCAGTACAGACGAGTGGCGCCAAACAGCGACGCCTTGAAGCTTTCCCAAGTCAGAGCCTTTTGTGACACCGATACAGCCAGTGCGCCGAGCACTCCGATCGCCGCTGCTTCAGTGGCAGTGGCAACGCCGGTATAAATGCTGGCCACCACCCCCGCGATGAGCAGTACGACCGGTATCAGATGCCGGGCTTCATAGACCTTCTGTTTGAAAGTCATCTGCGTGTCCGCCCTGGGAACCTTCTCGGGATTAAGCAAGGCCCAGACCACTATCCAGCCGCTGAAGAGGACAGCCAGCATGATGCCGGGCAACACCCCTGCCATGAACAGCTTTGAAATGGACAGCTCGGCGGAGACGCCGTAGATAATCAGGATGATGGACGGCGGGATCAGCAATCCAAGCGTGGCGGGCCCACCCAGCGAGCCGATGATCTGGGCCTGGGTGTAGCCGCGTCTCTGAAGCTCGGGAATGTTCATCTTCCCCACCGTTGCACAGGTGGCGGCGGAAGAACCCGATACGGATGCAAAGATGGTGCAGCCGATCACGTTGGTATGCAGCAACCGGCCCGGCAAGGCATTGACCCACGGCGCCAGCCCCCGGAACATGCTTTCCGACAGGTTGGTGCGATACAGGATTTCGCCCATCCATACGAAGAGGGGCAAAGCAGTCAAGGTCCAGCTGCTGGACGCGCCCCAGATGGTGACTGCCATGGCGTCACCTGCCGCACGGGCAGTGAAAAATTCCATGGCGAACCAAGCGACTCCGGCCAGGGTCAAGCCCACCCAGACACCGCCGCCGAGCAGCACCAGCAGGACTATCATCAGCGAAACGCCGGCGAAGATCTCACTCATGATGGGCGTCCTCTACGACACGCGGCACACGTTGGCCGCGAAGTTCCAGAACCAGCTCGTCGCAGAAAGCGATGAAGAACATCAACGTACCGATCGCCATCACCATCTGGGGTATCCAGAGCGGCGAGGCGTCCAGCCCGATGGAGATGTCGTTGATCTCCCAGGATTGCCACACCAAGGCCGCCGAGTAGTAAGCCAGGAAGCCCGACAGCGCGGTGGCGACTACGAGCGCGGCGACCTCCAGCCGTTTGTGTGCCTTGCCTTTCAGCATGCCAAGGAACAAAGTGACCCGGATATGCTCGCCGTGCTTGAGCGTGCTGGCCAAGGCCAGGAAGCCGGCGCCGGCCATGGCGTAACCGGCGTAGGCATCGGTGCCCGGCAAGGCGAACCCCACCAGGCGGCTGACAATGGTGGCCACCACCATCACCAGCACGCCCACCATGGAGATTCCCGCCAGCCAAGCGCTGACGGTATACAGACCATCAAGCAATCTGCGCATCAGATTCTTCCTTGGCGCGTGGGGTCAGACATGCTTACTTGGAGCTGTTGAAGGCGTCGAGGATGGCCTTGCCGTCGGCGCCGGCCTTCTCAACCCATTCCTGCACCACGGTTTCACCGACCTTGGCCAGATCGGCCTTCAGCTGAGCGGAAGGCTCCTCGACGTTCATGCCGCCTTCCTTCAAGGTGGCCAGCGAACGCGCATCGACTTCGCGCGATTCCTTCCAGCCGCGTTCCTCGGCGGCGGCGGCCGCCTTGAGTACCGCTTCCTGTTCTTCCTTGCTTAAGGCGTTGAAGGCCTTCTTGTTCACCACCACGGCATTCTTGGGAATCCAGGCCTGCACGTTGTAGTAATACTTCAGCTGCTCGAACAGCTTGTTGTCGGCGCCGGTGGCGCTGGAGGTGATCAGACCTTCAATCACGCCTGTGGCGAGCGCCTGCGAGAGTTCGGCTTCCTGAATGGTGACGGGCTGTGCGCCGACCAGTTCACCGATACGCGCCGTTGTGGGCGAATAAACCCGCCACTTCATGCCCTTGAGGTCGGCAGCGGAATCGATGGGCTTCTGGGTGTAGATGCCCTGAGGCGGCCATGCAACCGAATACAGCAGCACTTGGTTCTGCTTGTCGAGCAGCTTTTCCAAAGCGGGCTTCTGCGCCTGATAGAGCTTGTAGGCTTGGTCGTAGTCGGCGGCCAGGAAAGGAAGACCATCGACACCGAAGATCTGCGATTCGTTCTGGAAGCTGACCAGGAAGAATTCGCCCATTTGCGCGTTGCCTGTCTGCACAGCACGTTTGATCTCGGGCATTTTGAACAGCGACGCACCGAAATGCGGCGTGATCTTGAGCTTGCCGTTGGTCGCGGCTTCCACATCCTTTACGAACTGCTCATTGTTCTTGGAGTGGAAGTTGAAAGCCGGGTAAGCGGTGGCGAAATCCCACTTGGTGTCCGCAAGTGCGGTTCCGGTGAAGGCGACGCCGGCAACCAGCGTGGCTGTAGCGCAAAAGAGTCGACGTTTCATGATGGCTCCTTGGATGGAAGGCGTCGCCCGCAGCATGCGGGGCGGGGGGGGTATTGTCATGCGGAATGAATCGTTTCGTACGACAAAATTAGCACTCCATCGGGTTCAATTCCATAAGGGATTTCAACAATGAAAAATTTTGGTTGATGATGTAGCGTGTGATTGTTGGTGGTTATAAACGATATTGTTCAACCAAATGGCCCTGGCAAAGAAGCCGGGGCGGCAAGGAACTCAGCTGAAGCGCCTTTCACATATGCCGCGCGTAGACTGCCAGTACCATACGTTCGGACTGGACCAGATAGTCCTCCAGTTCGCGTGCGGCGGCGACGGTCTGTCCGTCCATTACCCTCTGCAGCAGACGACTGTTCTGATCGACGAAGGGCGCGTGCAGGTATTCTGCGTCGTCCAGCATGCCGAAGGCCAGTCTCAGCTCCGCGGCGATGTCCTGGAACATAGCGGAAAGGCGTTCACTGTCGCTCAGTGCCACGATGGCCGAGTGAAACGCCATATTGGCGGAGCCCACGCGCAGCCAATCGCGAGATTCCCGAGCATTGACGGCATCTTCGACGGCGTCGCTCATGCGTTTGTACGCCGGGTGCAGCGGCCAGGCTTTTTCCAGCGCCTGGCACTCGACCAGCCGGCGCACACGGTAGATGTCGATGATGTCGGCAATGGAAGGCACCACGACCGACACGCCGCGGTTGGGCTCATGCCGCAGCAACCCTTCGGCGATCAGGATCCGAAAGACTTCGCGCAGAGTATTGCGGGAGATGTCCAGCTGCTGGCTGAGGGCCGCTTCAGACAGATGCTGCCCGGCGCGCAGTTGTCCGTTGATGAGCTGCTGGCGGATAGTGGCGGCCACGGTGTCGGGCAGACTGGTCGGAGCCGTACGGGCGGCGAAAGGCTGGGGCTGCATGGGAATACGCCTTTAGGACAAGAGTGGGTATTTTGTTGAACGATCAATGCTAGTCTTTTTATCAATAGGTAGACAACATGGACATCAATAGCGATTTGGGGGAAAGCTACGGCGCCTGGCATATGGGCGACGACGCCGCCATGCTCGACATCGTGACCAGTGCCAACGTGGCTTGCGGTTTCCACGCCGGTGACCCGGCCGGCATTCTTCAGACGGTGCGTGACGCGGCCCAACGCGGGGTCGCCATCGGCGCGCACGTGGGTTATCCCGACCTGGTGGGCTTCGGTCGCCGCAATATGGAACCGACGAGCCGCGAACTCGTGGCCGACGTCATCTACCAGATCGGTGCGCTTCAGGGGCTTGCCCAGGCCGCGGGCACCAGCGTGCGCTATGTCAAGCCCCACGGGGCGCTGTACAACACCATTGCGCATGATCGGCGCCAGGCCGCCGACGTCATTACCGCCATTCTCGACATAGACCCGCGGCTGACCCTGATGGCCCTGGCCGGTTCGCCCTTGATCGAATGGGCCCGGGAACGCGGTCTTCGCGTGGTGGCAGAAGCCTTCGCGGACCGCGCCTATAACGAGGACGGCTCTCTGGTGTCGCGCCGCCTGACCGGCGCCGTGCTTCATAACGCCGACGAAGTCGCGGCGCGCATGCTGCAACTGGTTCGCACGGGAGAACTCACGGCCATCAACGGCGCGCCGCTGCGGCTGCAGGCCGATTCAATCTGCGTGCATGGCGACAGCCCCGGGGCGGTCGACATGGCCCGCGCCCTGCGCAGAAGTTTCGACGAAGCCGGGGTGACGCTACGCCCCTTCGTGGACATGGAGCGCTGATCGATGCGTTTCCTGCCTGCGAGCGATACGGCCCTCATGGTCGAACTCGACGGTCTTGCGCAGACCATGGCGCTATACCGCATAGTGCGGGAGCAGCCTATCACCGGCGTAGAGGAGCTGGTGCCGGCTGCCCGGACGCTGCTGGTGCACTACCGCCCGGCCGCCGTTACGCTCCAGACGCTGATGTCAGCCTTGCGACAGCGGGCGTCCTTGGCGACGGCCGCCATGCAGCGCCGCGACATGGCGACGGGCCGAGTAGTGGAAGTGCCTGTGCGCTATATCGGGGAGGATCTTCCAGAGGTCGCCGAAATGCTCGGCATTTCTGTTCAGGAAGTCATCGCGCGCCACACCGAACGCCCTTATCTGGCGGCTTTTGCGGGTTTTGCGCCCGGCTTTGTCTATCTGGCGGAGGGACACCCCAGCTTCCAGATTCCCCGGCGCAAGTCCCCGCGGACGCGGGTACCGGCCGGCTCCGTCGCGCTGGCAGGGGATTTCAGTGCCGTCTATCCCAGCGACAGCCCCGGGGGATGGCAGCTGATCGGTGTGACCGATATCCCCATGTGGGACCTCGACCGCGCCGAACCGGCTTATGTTCAGCCCGGGTTCCGGGTGCAGTTCCGGGACGCCGCAAAGACACCGGTGCACATCAGCCTGCCTTCCCGGCCGACGTCTGTCAGGCGCGGCGACAAGGCCCAGGCTGCGAAGCCTGACACGGAGCGCGCCGCCATTGAATTCATCGCTACGGGGCTGCAGACCATTGTGCAGGATGCCGGCCGCCATGGCATGTCCGGTCTGGGCATCTCGCCTTCCGGCGCGCTCGACATCACAAGCATGCGCCAGGCCAATCGGCTCACGGGAAATCCCGTGCATACCCCAGTGTTGGAAAACCTGTTGGGCGGGCTCCAACTGCGTTGCCATGGCCCTGTCGTCCTTGCCGTCACAGGCGCAGAAGCAGCTCTGGTCCTGCGAGCTGCAGACGGCCGCGTATGGCCGGCACCCCTCAACCAGGCGGTCGCGCTGGACGACGGCGACACGCTCTCGATCGGCCGCCCCGCTGCCGGTGTACGGTGCTATGTCGCGGCGCGCGGCGGCTGGGACGTCGAACCGGTGCTCGGCAGCTGCGCCACGGACACGCTGGCCCGCATCGGGCCGGCGGCCCCGCAAGCCGGCCGGCGCCTCGGCGTCGGCTATTCGGTGCCGCGGGAACAACTGCAGGCGGTGCAGCTGCCGGATCCCGACATGCCCGCTCCCCTGCTTCCCCGTCCCGGCGAGCTCGTGACTCTGGATGTCGTGCTCGGCCCCCGCAGCGACTGGTTCACAGCGGAAGCGCTGGACGCCTTCGCCACGCAGGAGTGGCTCGTCACGCCGCAATCGAATCGCATCGGCATCCGTCTTCATGGCGAATCGCCGCTTATCCGCTGCCGCCATGACGAACTGCCCAGTGAAGGCACGGTGACGGGCGCGATACAAGTTCCGATCAGCGGCCAACCCGTGCTGTTCCTGGCTGACCATCCCTTGACCGGCGGCTACCCGGTCGTGGCGGCGGTGGCTAGCCACCATCTGTATCTGGCTGCGCAGCTTCCCGTGGGCTGTCGCCTGCGCTTCAACATCATCGCCCCCTTCTTCGACCAAG
>JAEWFK010000069.1 GCA_023388835.1 Pseudomonadota bacterium
TTTTTTGGGTGACTTGCACCGGGTATTAGACCCAACCCTTGGAGAATACTATGTCTTTGATGCGTGAAATGCTGGAAGCAGGTGTCCATTTTGGCCACCAGACCCGTTACTGGAACCCCAAGATGGCTTCGTACATCTTCGGTCAGCGTAACAAGATTCATATCGTCAACCTCGAGCAGAGCGTCGTCAAGTACCTCGAAGCGCAAAAATACCTGCGCCAGCTTGCTGCACGCGGCGGCAAGGTGTTGTTCGTCGGCACCAAGCGGGCCGCCCGCGAACTGGTGGCCGAAGAAGCGCAACGTTGCGGCATGCCCTACGTTGACAGCCGTTGGCTCGGCGGCATGATGACCAACTTCAAGACGGTCAAGACGTCCATCAAGCGCCTCAAGGAAATGGAAGCGCAGCAAGCTGAAGGCCTCACCGAGCGCATGAGCAAGAAAGAAGGTCTGATGTTCCAGCGCGAACTCGACAAGCTCAACAAGTCGATCGGCGGCATCAAGGACATGAACAACCTGCCCGATGCACTGTTCGTGATCGACGTCGGCTATCACAAGATTGCCGTGGCCGAAGCTCGCACGCTTGGTATTCCGGTCGTGGCTGTGGTCGATACCAACCACTCGCCCGAAGGCATCGACTACGTGATCCCCGGCAACGATGACTCGGCCAAGGCGATCGCGCTGTACGCACGCGGCATGGCCGATGCTGTGCTGGAAGGTCGCGAGCAGGCGCTCAACGGCATCGTCGAGGAACTCGCCGAAGGCGAAGAGTTCGTCGAGGTCGAGGCCGAAGAGGACCGCGAATAAGCGGAATCGCGCGGTCACAACCGCGCGATCTGCGGCGCCTTCCATGAAGGCGCCGGATCAAGCTTCGAACCTGCCCCGGTACACGCCGGGGCGTGTCTTACCGAACAGGAGAAAATTGTGGCCCAAATCACTGCAACCATGGTCAAGGAACTGCGCGAGAAGACCGACGCGCCCATGATGGAATGCAAGAAGGCACTCACCGAAGCCGACGGCGACATGGCGCGTGCCGAGGAAATCCTCCGCGTCAAGCTGGGCAACAAGGCTAGCAAGGCGGCGGCCCGCGTGACGGCCGAAGGCCTCATCGGCCTGTACATCGCTGAAGGTGGCAAGATCGGCGCCGTGGTCGAGGTCAACTGCGAAACCGACTTCGTTGCCAAGAACGACGACTTCATCGCATTCGTGAATGATCTGGCACGCCTGGTCGCCGAGAAGGCGCCCGCCGACGTGGCTGCGCTGAGCGAGCTGTCTTTCCGTGACGGCACGGTTGAAAGTGTGCGCTCGGCCCTCATCGGCAAGATCGGCGAGAACATGTCCGTGCGCCGCTTCGAGCGCTACGAAACCGCTGATCAGCTGGCCAGCTATGTGCACGGCGGTCGTATCGGCGTGCTGGTCGATTTCGCGGGTTCCGACGACACAGGCAAGGATGTCGCCATGCACGTGGCCGCCACCAAGCCCAAGGCGCTTGCCGCTGATGGCGTACCGGCGGACGATATCGCTCGCGAGCGTTCGGTTGCTGAGCAGAAGGCCGCCGAATCCGGCAAGCCCGCTGAAATCGTCGCCAAGATGGTCGAAGGTTCCGTACAGAAGTACCTGAAGGAAGTGACCCTGCTTTCGCAGCCCTTTGTCAAGAACGACAAGCAGAGCGTGGAACAGATGCTCAAGGAAAAGAGCGCCAAGATCAATCGCTTCGCGCTCTACGTCGTGGGTGAAGGCATCGAGAAGAAGGTCGACGACTTCGCAGCCGAAGTCGCCGCGGCCGCAGGCAACGCCTAATCCTCAGCGGTAAAAATAGCGGCCGGGTGTCTGTATCGGACACCCGGCCGCGCTCACGAGCCGGACAGGCTCCTCAGTTAAACTTTGCGTTTGTTTTCCGAGATTTTCTTCCATGTCGACCAGAACATACAAGCGCGTGCTCCTGAAGCTCTCGGGCGAGGCCCTGATGGGCGAGGACGCGTTCGGTATCAACCGATCCACCATCCTGCGCATGACGGAAGAAATCGTCACTGTTGCGCGTAGCGGAGTCGAGCTGGCCATCGTCATCGGGGGAGGGAACATCTTTCGCGGCATTGCGCCCGGTGCGCAAGGCATGGATCGGGCGACCGCCGATTACATGGGGATGATGGCCACGGTCATGAACGCCCTGGCTCTGCAAGACGCTTTGAAGCATGGCGGCGTTGACGCGCGCGTGCAGTCCGCTCTGCGCATCGATCAGGTGGTGGAAGCCTACATTCGCCCGAAGGCCTTGCGTTACCTCGAAGAAGGCAAGGTCGTCATTTTCGCGGCCGGCACCGGCAACCCTTTCTTCACCACCGACACGGCGGCTGCACTGCGCGGCGCGGAAGTCGGGGCTGAAATCGTGCTGAAAGCCACCAAGGTCGACGGCATCTACAGCGCTGATCCCAACAAGGATCCCAACGCGACGCGTTATGCGCGCATTAGTTTCGACGAAGCCATCGTCCGCCGTCTGGAAGTCATGGACGCCACAGCCTTTGCGCTGTGCCGCGATCAGAAGCTGCCCATCAAGGTTTTTTCGATCAACAAGCCAGGCGCGCTGATGCGGGCCGTAGCAGGTGAAGACGAAGGCACGCTGGTGCATGTCTGAAAAAAAGGAATCGTCATGAGTCTTTCCGAGGTCAAGAAGTCGGCCGAGAGCCGTATGGACAAATCCGTCGAAGCCCTGCGTAACGGCTTGGCCAAGATACGCACCGGCCGCGCCAGCGCGGGCATTCTCGACCACGTGAGCGTGGAGTACTACGGCTCGCCGGTACCCGTGAACCAGGTCGCGAATGTCACCGTGGTCGATGCCCGCACGCTCAATGTGCAGGTGTGGGAAAAGAACATGGCCGGTCCCATCGAGAAGGCCATACGCGAATCCGATCTTGGACTGAACCCCATTTCCATGGGCGACAGCATCCGTGTACCTATGCCCGCGCTGACCGAAGAACGCCGTCGTGACCTCACCAAGGTCGTGCGCAGCGAAGGCGAGGACGCCAAGGTGGCCGTGCGCAATCTGCGCCGCGAAGCCAACGACGCCCTGAAGAGACTCGTCAAGGACAAGGAGATCTCCGAAGACGACGAGCGCCGCATGCAAGACGAAGTCCAGAAGCTCACCGACAAGTTCGTCAGCGAGATCGACAAGGTCGTGACGCAGAAAGAAGCGGAGATCATGACGGTCTGACCGCCGTCACTACGTCGGCTGCACGATGCACGAAAGCTCAACTTTGGCCGTTCCCGAGCATTCCGGGGTGCCGCGCCATCTCGCGATCATCATGGACGGCAACGGTCGTTGGGCGACCCAACGCTTCCTGCCCCGCACGGCGGGGCATGCGCGGGGGGTGCAGGCGGTGCGGCGCGTGGTCGAAGTCTGCGGCCGGCGCGGGGTCCGCTACCTGACGCTTTTTGCCTTCAGTTCCGAAAATTGGCGGCGGCCCCAGGAAGAGGTCTCTTTGCTCATGCGGCTGTTCGTCCAGACGCTGGAAAAAGAGGTCGACAAACTGGGCGAACAGGGCGTGCGCTTGCACGTGGTTGGCGATATCGCGGCATTCGAGCCGCGCCTGCAGGAACTGATCAGATCCGCCGAGGCCCGCACTGCCCGCAACGACACGCTGCATCTGACCATCGCCGCGAATTACGGCGGCCGCTGGGACATACTCCAGGCCACCCGCCGCATGCTGGCCGAACATCCCGAACTTATTGCACGGCCTCAGGCCATCGACGAAGCTGCGCTCGCGCCTTATCTTTCGATGGCTTTTGCGCCTGAGCCCGATCTTTTCATCCGCACGGGCGGCGAGCAGCGCATTTCCAATTTTCTGGTCTGGCAGCTGGCTTACACGGAGCTCTACTTCACTGAACGCTATTGGCCCGATATCGCGGCACGCGACATCGACCAGGCGTTCGAGTGGTATCGTACGCGAGAACGCCGTTTTGGCCGAACCAGCGCTCAGCTGGCCGAAAGCGGCTGAAAAACTTCAAAATCGTAGACGGAAAAGGGGTCTCCATGTTGATGCAGCGAGTGCTGACCGCCATTGTCCTGCTGCTGGTGCTGGTAGGTGCGTTGCTGGCGCCCAGCGCGTGGCCGCTGATACTGCTGCTGCTGATACTGGCCGGCTGCGCGCTGTGGGAATGGCTGCGCCTGTCGCTGGCGCCGGCATGGCAACCCGCCGCGGCCTGGGTGGCCGTCTTCACATCCATCGTACTGTTCTGGCTCGTCTGGACATGGATGCCCGCGACTCAGGCGGCGCCGGCCGCCGCAAGGCTGGTTCATCCGTGGCTCATGCCGCTGGTCATCGCCGGCTGGGCCGTCATTGCCGTTCCGCAGGTCTTTCACGGTCAGACGGTCGAGCGGCGCTTTCCGGCGCTCCTGAGCGTCTTCGGCGTGTTGTCCGTCGCGGCCGCCTGGGCGGCGCTGGTGCTGATTTTCATCGAGTTTGGCGCGTGGTGCCTGGTCTCCATGATGGCGCTCATCTGGTTTGCCGATGTGGCCGCCTACTTCACAGGACGTGCATTCGGGAAACGCAAGCTCGCGCCGAAGGTCAGCCCGGGCAAGACTTGGGAAGGGGCCGTCGGCGGGGTCCTGGCAGCAGCTGCCTGGACAACCGCCACTGCGGCGGTGCCCGGCAGTTTCGGAGCCGTTCTGGCCGAGCAATGGTCCTTGCCGATGGTTTTTCTGCTGGCTTGCTTGCTTGCGGCGATCTCCATCATCGGTGACCTATTTGAATCGCTGCTCAAGCGCCGTGCGGGGGTCAAGGACTCCAGCCGTCTGCTGCCCGGCCATGGGGGCGTCTATGATCGTATTGACGCCTTGCTCCCGGTGGCACCCGTGGCAATCCTGCTGACAGGGACTTTCTTTTAATGATGCTACAGCATGTCTGCGTGCTTGGTTCCACCGGCTCCATCGGCGAAAGCACGCTGGATGTCATCAGCCGACACCCCCAACGTTTCCAGGTTCATGCTCTGAGTGCGTATTCCCGGATCGACAAGCTGGTTTCTCAGGCGGCATCTATGGGCGCCCGAGTGGTGGTCGTGCCGGACGACACCGCACTGCGCCGGTTCACGGAACTTTGGCCTGCCACGGTGCCGATGCCCGAAGTGCGGGTCGGCGCCCAGGCTTTGGCCGACACGGCTGCAGACTCCGATGTCACCACGGTCATGGCCGCCATTGTCGGCACGGCCGGGCTGCCGGCCGCTTTGGCAGCGGCCAGGGCCGGCAAACGCGTGCTTCTGGCCAACAAGGAGGCGCTGGTCGCCGCAGGCGGTTTATTCATGCGGGCGGTGCGCGATCATGGTGCAGAGCTCTTGCCGATAGACAGTGAGCACAATGCCATCTTCCAGTGTCTGCCGGGCAACGGCGAGCGGGCGCGCGCGCCGCGCCAGCCCGCCAGCGGCGTTCGCCGGCTGCTGCTTACGGCTTCCGGCGGACCCTTCCGCACCATGGCGCTGGAAGCGCTTCATGAGGTCACGCCCGACCAGGCTTGCGCTCACCCGAACTGGAGCATGGGTCGCAAGATCTCGGTGGATTCGGCCACCATGCTGAACAAGGGACTGGAAGTCATCGAGGCCCATTGGCTCTTCGCCATGGAGGCCGACCGCATACAGGTGCTGATCCATCCGCAGAGCCTCGTGCATTCCATGGTTGAATACGAGGACGGCTCGATTCTGGCGCAGCTCGGTCAGCCCGACATGCGCACGCCCATCGCCTACGGTCTCGGTTTTCCCGAACGGATTTCCAGCGGTGTGGGTCTTTTCGACCTGGCGAGATTGAATCATCTCGATTTCGAGCAGCCCGATCTGGCTCGCTTCCCCTGTCTGGGATTGGCCTTTGGCGCCTTGCGTGCGGGGCAGGCGTCCTGCATCAGTCTGAACGCCGCCAACGAAGTGGCGGTGGAGCGCTTCCTGAACGGGCGGATTCGCTATACTGAAATCCCGCAGATCATCGGCGACTGTCTTGATCGCATGGAGTCCGCGCATTGCGGCACACCCGACACGCTCGAGGCCGTTCTTGAGCAAGATCACCATGCCCGCGCCGTCGCGGCCGAACTCTGCACGCTCAAGGCCTGAGCTGAATCGGGTTCACACGGATCACCATGCTTTTCACACTTCTCGCCTTCGCCATTGCGCTGGGTGTCCTCATTACCTTTCACGAGTACGGCCATTATTGGGTTGCACGCCGCTGCGGCGTGCGTGTGGAGCGCTTCTCGGTGGGTTTCGGCAAGGTGCTGCTGCGGCGATTCGATCGCAACGGTACCGAATGGGCGCTGTCTGCCATTCCCTTGGGCGGCTATGTAAAGTTTCAGGACGACGCTGAGCCGGGCGCGACGCCCGAGGCGGCGCGGGGCGCTTTCAATCAGCAGCCTCTGCGTAAGCGCGCGGCCATTGTCGCGGCAGGCCCCTTCGCCAACCTGTTGTTGGCCGTTGCGCTGTATGCCTGCCTTGGCATGATGGGTACACAGCAGCCCGCGGCGATCATCGGAGCGCCACCCGCCGGCACAGCGGCCGAACAAGCGGGTTTTCGGGCCGGCGATCGTTTTACGGCCATAGCCGGTAAGCCGGTGGCATCTTGGAGCGAAGCGCGCTGGCAGCTTATGGACGCCTTCACCACCGGCGGGGTCGTGGACATTGAGGTCCAGACCCCGGAAGGGCAGGAACGATCGCGCCGACTGCCGTTGGCGCCGACGTCGGTGGAACCGGATGCGGCTGACCCCATGGCAGAAGCTGGGCTGACGCTCTTGGCGCCGCGTCCGCTGGTGCGCGAACTGGTTGCCGGTGGAGCAGGGGAGGCCGCCGGCTTGCTGCCTGGAGACGTCTTTTTATCCGTGGGCGACCTGCGTGAACCTTCTGCGGCCAATGTGGTTGCGGAAGTGCAGAAGTCGCCCGGCCGCCCCTTGCCGCTGACCATAGAGCGGCGCGGGTCCGTCATCGCGCTGGATATCGTCCCGCAGGCGGAACAGGATTCAGACGGACGCCAGGTGGGCCGTATCGGCGTTATGCTGGGCGCCGACCTGGCCATGGTGGAGGTGCAATACGGGCCTTTGGAAAGCGTGTGGCGCGGCGTGGAGCGCACAGCCGACACGGTGGTGCTTTCGCTCAAGATGATGGGGCGCATGGTTGTGGGCGATGTGTCGCTGCGCAATGTGAGCGGACCCGTCACCATCGCGGATTACGCCGGCCAGACGGCGCGGGTAGGGCTCGCCGCCTATATCAGCTTCATGGCGCTCATCAGTGTGAGCATCGGTATATTGAATCTTCTTCCCATTCCCATGCTTGATGGCGGCCATCTGCTCTATTATGCGATGGAAGCCGTGCGCGGCCGCCCCTTGCCCGAATCCTGGCTCATGACAGGCCAGCGTATCGGCCTCGGTTTGTTGGCTGCGCTCATGAGTCTGGCTTTTTTCAACGACTTGACTCGGCTTTTCAGCTAAAGTCGTTGTGCCGTACAATCGTCCACCATTTAGTCGACCGAGGATCGCAGGATGTCGTTTAGCCGGAAACTTCCATTTGCGAGACGCGCGCTGCCGGTCTTGCTGAGCACCTTGCTCGCGTCGGGCTTCGCGCACGCGTTCACGCCCTTCGTCGTCAAGGATATCCAGGTGAACGGCGTACAGCGGGTGGATGCAGGCACCATCTTCACGTATATGCCGGTCAAGGTCGGAGACACATTTACTGAAGAACAAGCGGCCGACGCCATTCAGCGGCTGTACTCCAGCGGCTTGTTCAGCGACGTCAAGATCGACACCGCCGGCAACGTGCTGGTGGTGAGCGTTCAGGAACGGCCCACCATCGCGTCCGTGAGCTTTAATGGCATGCGCGAGTTCGACGCGCCGACCATCATCAAATCACTCCAGGGTGTCGGCTTCGGCCAGGGGCGTGTGTTCGATCGCTCCATGCTGGAGCGCGCCGAATTCGAACTCAAACAGCAGTATCTTTCCAAGGGCAAGTACGGTGTGGAAGTCACGCCGATCATTACGCCCTTGCCGCGCAACCGGGTAGGCGTGGCCTTCGATATATTCGAAGGCGATCTGGCTCGAATCAAGGAAATCAACATTGTCGGCAACCAGGCGTTCTCGCAGGGTACGCTGCTCGACGAGCTGCAATTGACCGACAGCGGGCTCATGACCTGGTACACGGGTACGGATAAGTACTCGCGCGAGAAACTCGAAGGCGACATGGAGCGTCTGCGCTCCTTTTATCTTGATCGCGGCTACCTCGAATTTTCGGCCGACGCTCCGCAAGTCACCATTTCGCCTGATCGCCAGGACATCTTCATTACGCTCACGGTGCATGAGGGCGAGCCGTATACCCTGGGCAATGTGCGTCTGGCCGGCGAGCTGCTCGAACTGGAACCTCAGCTGCAGGAATTGGTGTCCGTGCACGAAGGCGAAGTCTTTTCGGCCGCCAAAACGAACGAAACGGGCCGCGCCATTACGGAATACCTGGGCAGCCTGGGCTACGCGTTTGCCAACGTGAACCCGAACCCGGCGCTTGATCGCGAAACCAATCAGGCGAATCTGACCTTTTACGTCGATCCGGGCCGGCGCGTTTACGTGCGGCGTATCCAGATCGGCGGCAATACCCGAACGCGAGACGAAGTCATCCGCCGCGAGTTCCGGCAGCAGGAAGCGGCCTGGTACGACTCCAGCAGCATCACCACGTCGCGCGAACGCGTCGACCGTCTGGGCTATTTCACGGAAGTCGACGTCAGCACCGCACCGGTGCCCGGCAGTACAGACCAGGTCGATGTCAACGTCGACGTCAAGGAAAAGCCCACCGGCCTCATCAACCTGGGCGTGGGTTATGGCTCCACCGACAAGGTGATTCTGTCAGCGGGCATCAGCCAGGACAACATCTTCGGCAGCGGCAACACGCTTTCGCTGAACGTGAACACCAGCAAGCGCAACCGCGCCCTGGTACTGTCGCACACCGATCCTTATTGGACCGACGACGGCATCAGCAAGACCACGTCGCTCTATTACCGCCGCACCGAACCGTACGATGCCAGCGATTCCTGGGGTGATTATCAGATCACCGCCTACGGAGCAGGGCTGAACTTCGGGGTGCCCATCACCGAGCACGACCGCATTTTTTCAGGCGTCAGCTTCGAGCACAACAAGCTGACACACCTGAGCGCCAATACACCGCGCGCCTACCGCGATTTCGTCGAAGAATACGGCGAAGGCACGAACTCGGTCGTCTTTAACGTGGGCTGGTCCAAGGACACCCGCGATAGCGCGCTGGCGCCAACAAAGGGCGCCTACAGCCGGCTGTCGGCCGATTTCTCCACCATGGATCTGCGCTACTACATGCTGCATGGGCAGCATCAGCACTACATCCCGCTGGGCCGCTCCTATACGCTCGCCTTCAACCTCATGGGCGACTGGGGCAAGACGTACGGGGGCAAGTCCTTCCCGGTGATCAAGAACATCTACGCCGGGGGCATTGGCACCGTGCGCGGCTACGAGGGCGGTTCGCTCGGGCCCCGAGACATCGATACCAACGATTACCTGGGCGGCTCGCGCCGTATCGTCGGCAACGCGCAGCTCTATCTGCCGTTCCCCGGCGCAAGCCGAGACCGCACCCTGCGTTGGTTCCTGTTCGCCGACGCCGGCCAGGTCAGCACGACCGGGGGTGGCACGTGTTATGCAGGCGTGAACGGGCATGTGGCCGACCCTTGCGGCTGGAAGTATTCCGCCGGTATCGGTTTCTCATGGGAATCCCCATTGGGTCCGCTGCAGCTGTCCTATGGCCGTCCGATCAATGAGAAAGAGGGCGATGAAAAGCAAGCCTTCCAGTTTCAGATCGGCACGGCATTCTGACTTTGATGGCACAATAATCATTTGATCTTCGCTTCCTGCAAGGTAGGCAATTCATGAAGTCTCAACTCGCATTAAAACTTTCTGTTCTTTCGCAGGGCGTCGGTCGCAATCGACGGGCGGCGGTATTGGCCTCGATGCTTGCGGTAGGCGCGGCAGTCGCTCTGCCGGCGGCGCCTGTGCAGGCACAACAAGCCACCAAGATCGGTTTTGTGAGCACCGAGCGTATCTTGCGCGACTCCAAGCCCGCCAAGGCGGCCCAGTCCAAGATCGAAGCCGAATTCAAGAAGCGTGACGACGAGCTTCAGCGCCTGGCGAACAGTCTGCGCAGTCAGGCCCAGAAATTCGACAAGGACGCTCCGGTCATGTCGGAGTCCGAGCGCATCAAGCGTCAGCGTCAACTAGCCGACCTCGATTCCGACCTGCAACGCAAGCGTCGCGAATTCCAGGAAGACTTCAACCGCCGCCGCAATGAAGAGTTTTCCTCCATTGTGGAAAAGGCCGACGCCGCCATCAAGACCATCGCCGAGCAGCAGGGCTACGATCTCATCATCCAGGATGCCGTCACGGTCAGCCCGCGCGTCGATATCACTGACCAGGTCCTGAAGGCGCTGGGCGGCTGATTCTCCATGCCGGTATTGCTCACGCCGGAACAGGCTGCGCCGCTCGAAGAACTGCTTTCCCAGGCAAACGTCGTCGGCATCGATTGCAAGCCCGTATCCGGCTTTTCCAATGGTGGCCCGCTGATTCGCGGCCTGAGCCCGCTCTCCACTGCGGGCCCCGAAGAGATCAGCTTTCTGTCCAACCCCCGGTTGCAGTCACAGCTCGATGAATGCCGGGCTGCGGCGGTGATCATCACCCCAGCTGTCTGGCAGGAAGCGCTCAAAGGCCGGGACACTCCTTTCATGCCGGTCCTGTGCAGCGAGCCCTACCTGATGTATGCGCTGCTCGCGCAGTGGTTCGACCGCCACCGCTTAAACACGCTGCCGGGGGGCATCCACCCGAGCGCGGTCATCGCCTCGTCGGCCGACATCGAAGACGGTGTCAGTATCGGCCCGCATTGCGTCATCGAAGACGGGGTGCGCATCGGCCGAGGCAGTCGTCTGGGGCCGGGCTGCGTGATCGGGGCAGGATCCGTGCTGGGCCGCGACTGCCTTCTTCACGCCCGCGTCACTCTTTATCATGGGGTCACTGTGGGCGACCGCGCCATTCTGCATTCCGGCTGCGTGCTGGGGGCGGACGGATTCGGTTTTGCACCCGATCCCCGCAGCAAGGGCGCGTGGGCCAAGATCGCTCAGCTGGGAGGCGTCGTGCTTGGCAATGACGTCGAGATCGGCGCAAACACGACGGTGGATCGGGGCGCCCTTGAAAACACCATACTGGGCGACGGCGTGAAGCTTGATAACCAGATCATGATCGGGCATAACTCGCAGATTGGCGATCACACCGCCATGGCGGCCTGCGTGGGGGTGGCCGGTTCGACCATCATCGGCAAACGCTGCACGCTCGCGGGCGCGGCCATGACTGCAGGGCACATCACGCTGGGCGACGATGTACACATCTCCGGTGCAACCGCCGTCACTTCGAATATCCACAAACCGGGGCGCTATACTGGCGTGTTCCCGTATACAGAACATTCTGACTGGCAGCGCAATGCCGCGGTGCTGACGCAGCTCGCTACGCTGCGTCGCCGTGTGCGCACGCTGGAGCGGCAGCAGCCGTCCAGCCCCGACGCACAAGAATAATCCCCTTTCACTGATCATCACGCCATACTCATGCAGGACTCCCAGAAGATAGAACTCGACATCAAGCAGA
>JAEWFK010000048.1 GCA_023388835.1 Pseudomonadota bacterium
CCGGTCATCTTCCTTCCGCATAATGCCGGCCATGAATGATGCAAGAAACAAAGCGGCGGCAACCGCCGCCATGCTGGAAAGAGCGCAGACCATCCTGGAACTCACATACCAGGATTGGCGCTTGGGAGAGCGGACATCAGGTTCCCGCAAGACCTCTCGCCGTGCTTCGCATCGGGCGCGCGAACCCCGCTTCGGCGGGGCTCGCCTTATGGCGGGTCAGTACGCGGCTGCCTGACCATCCTTGCGCGGGTCCGAGCCGCCGACGTAGGCGTTGCCCGTGTCGTTCCGCATGACAAGTTGCGCCCCACCGAATGCAAAGACCCCATCTCCCGGCTCCACAGTGACCTCATGGCCGCGGGCCCGGAGTGCGTCGACGACCGAAGCTTCGACACCAGGTTCCAGCGCCACGCCACGGCCACCGGTCACTCGCCAGCGCGCGGCATCCGCCGCGGCCTGGGGGTTTTGTCCGTAGCGCAACACGCGCAATGCCATTTGCACGTGCCCTTGCGACTGCATGGGCCCGCCCATCACACCGAAAGCCATCAAAGGACTGCCATCCGCCCGCGTTGCGAAGGCAGGGATGATGGTGTGAGAAGGACGCTTGCCTCCCCGTACCTCATTCGCATGCCCTGACGCCAGACTGAAGCCGTGGCCGCGGTTCTGTAAGCTGATGCCGGTGCCGGGCACGACGACGCCCGAGCCGAAGCCCATGTAGTTGGACTGGATGAACGAGACCATCATCCCCGATGCGTCGCCGGCCGCAAGGTACACCGTGCCGCCTGGACGCGGTTGCCCATGTCCGGGATCGCCGGCACGTTGCGGATCAATGAGCCGGGCGCGCTCCGCAAGATACGCCGGATCCAGCATTTGTGCCGGCGTACAGTGCATATGGTCGATGTCGGCGTTGTGCTGATAGACGTCCGCGAGCGCAAGTTTCATGGCTTCGATGGATAGATGCACGGTATCGACGTCGTCCACCGGACGATCCCCCACATGCAGCTCATCGAGCATGCCCAGGGCCATGAGCGCGGCGATGCCCTGTCCATTGGGCGGAATTTCATGCACGACCGCGTCGCCGAAACGCTGGGACACGGTTCCGCACCAGTCGGGTTGATGGGCCGCGAGATCGTCTTCGGTCAGCGCTGCCCCATGTTCGCGAGCATGGGCGGCAATACGGCGGGCGAGTTCCCCCCGATAGAAGGCCTCGCCCTCCGTGTCGGCGATGGCTTCAAGCGTATCGGCATGGGCGGCGCTACGGAAAATTTCACCGGCGAACGGCGCCCGGCCGCCGGGCAGAAAACATTCCGCGAATCCGGGCTGATCCCCCAACTTTTCGCCGCCCAGTTTCCAGAGTCGGGCGATGATGGGACTGACGGGAAACCCATAACGCGCGTATTCGATGGCGGGTGCAGCCAGTTGCGCGAAGGGCAGCTTGCCGAAGCGCCGCGATAGCGTCACCCACGCGGAGACCGCTCCCGGTACCGTCACTGAATCCCAGCCTTTCTGCGGCATCGCATCCAGACCCTTGTAACGGTCTGCTGTCCATGCCGCAGGAGCCCGCCCCGAGGCGTTCAGGCCATGCAAGCCGTCTGGAGCGCTGACGATGGCGAAGGCATCACTGCCAATACCGCAGCCGGTGGGTTCGACAACAGTCAGGACCATGGCTGCCGCCACGGCGGCGTCGACCGCGTTGCCGCCCGCCTGCAGTATACGTATGCCCGCCTGGGCAGCCAGCGGCTGCGAGGTGCTGACCATGTTGCGGCCGAGCACGGCCGAACGGGAAGAAGGATAGGGGTTGGTCCAATTCATTGTCATGCCATTACTTGATGGAAATGTTGCCGTCCTGGATGATCTTCTTCCAGCGCGCGCTGTCCGCGTCCACAAGCTTCGCGAAATCTTCCGAGGTATGCTGGCCGGCCGTATCGACTCCCAGAGATTGCAGGCGCTCGGCCACGCCGGGATCCTGCACGGCGCGCAACAAGGCTTCATGCAGCCGGACTCGGCGGTCTTCTGCCAAACCTGCCGGCGCGTACACGCCAAACCAGGTGGTGGATTCGAAGCCCGTCAGCCCCGACTCGTCCAACGTGGGGATCTCCGGCGCCAAGGCGGAGCGTTCGCGTGTAGTCACCGCCAGCGCCCGCAACTGATCTTTCTTCACATACGGCATGCCGGTAGGAATGGCGTCCATCAATACCTGGACTGAACCTGCCATCAGATCTGTCATCGCTTGACCCGTGCCACGGTAAGGCACATGCGTCATCTCGATACCGGCACTCGCCATAAAGGCCTCGGTTCCCAGATGCACGATCGTGCCGTTCCCGCTGCTGGCATAGTTGAGCTCGCCCGGGTTCTTCTTTGCGTAGTCGATCAGTTCCTGCACCGATTTGATCGGCAGACTGGGCGTCACGAGCAGCACCGTGCCGGCTGTACCCAGGTGAGCGATCGGCGTGAAGTCCGCCTTGGCGTCGTAAGGCAGATTGTCCAGCAAATGGGGGGATACGGAATGGGTGCTGGTGGTCGTCAGCAGGATGGTGTAGCCATCGGCATTCGCCTTGGCGGCTTCGCCCGCCCCAATGGTGCCGCCCGCTCCGCTCTTGTTCTCCACCACCACCTGTTGCCCAAGTTCGCGACCGGCTTGTTGGGCGATGACCCGTGCGACGACATCAGTCGCACCGCCGGCGGGAAACGGAACGATCATCCGTATGGAGCGCTCAGGGTAATTGGAACTTGAGCTCGCTTGCGCATGAGCTGCCAGCGGCAGGCAGCTCAAAACGGATAGACCGAACAGGCAGGCGCGCAGCGCGCCGCCTTTTTTCTGTAAGTTGGACATGGAATTCCCCTTCCTTTAATAAAAGATTTGATGCAGAAGGGGAAAGATGATACGGGTAAGCGGCGGTCTGGGCTAGGGGAACCGCTCGGATTCGCCAGGCGTAGAAGAGTCCGCAGGGACTCTTCTATGTCCTGGCTCGCCCACCGCATCCGCCGCAGCAGGCGCCGTCTTCGCCGTGAACTGGTTTGGCGATCCCGTAGCCGGCTTCTTCCACGGCGACCTTCAAACGCTGAAGGGACACGAGCGCTTCGTCGAAGGTGATGGATGCCTTTGCCTTATCGAAGGAAACATCGGCGGTATCCACCCCTTTTACGGCCTTCAGCGCATCAGCCACTTTGATAGCGCAAGCCTGCTCCTTGAGGCCCGCGAGTTTGATCATTCCGACTTGCATCGTTCATCCTTTTCATAGGGAGTCGGCGCGGCGCGAGTGCCTGCCGTAAAGATGCATATTAAATATATCTTAAAAATCGTGCAAGATCGGCGCGGCTACCGCAGTCGAAAGCGTGGTTGCACGGCCATGGTGCGATTCAGGGCGATTCAGGGCGATTCAGGGCGATTCGGGGCAATTCAGTGCGATTCAGGGCGATGTCATGGCGGGCCAGCCGGGCCAAAAAACGAGCAGCGACGCAGCCCCTGCCACTAGAAGAGACAGGAACAGCGCGCTACGCCAACTATGTTTGAGATCGCCCATCGCCGAGATGAAAACAAGGGCGAACAATGCCGGGATCAGGCCGCCGTACTTGATAATTAGAAGAAAGGCGAACACACCGCTGACCAGGCCGCAGCTTCCCCGCCATTTCGACTTTGCCAAGTCGCAGTCTTCGTCCTCGTCGGGCGAAAGCCGGGAATCGAAGAGCCATAGCACACCGAAAAACATCAGCATCGCCCCGAGGACGCCCGGCAGGAACCCTGCGCCCATGCCGGAGACTCTCGCGACCGAATTGGCGCTGACCTGTAGCACAGCCGCCATGCCCAATAGACACAGCAGGCCGGAAGCCATCACCTCTCTTTTATTGACGTGGACTTTGAAACGCATGGGCGCTCTCCCTCTGCCGTGGGATAAAGCCGCGACCGCTGCTTGCAGGCGTGGGTGCATCCCGACGAGATGAGGGCATCTTAGAACGAGGGGCGGTTCCGGACATTACCGCAACATTACGATTCGGCAATATTCGCCCGCAAGCGAAAAGCGCCCGCCTTACGATCACAGCCGGCACCAAGCCGGCGACACAAAGGCGCGCCGCTGATTCGTAGCCCGAAATCTCTCTTAGCTGGCGAAGGCTTTGCGACGGCGAGCGGCCAGCCATTTCCCCAACGTGATCACGAATAGCGCGCCAATGACTTCAGCGGAGAGTTTGGAGACGATGCTGGGCTGACCCAGATGTTCGACCAGGAAAACGTCGCTCACTAGCATGCCCCCGGCAATCCATCCCAGGAGACCGGCGCCCAGCGTCACCACGATGGGAAAACGATCAATCAGCTTGAGCACTAGCGTACTGCCCCACACGATGATGGGGACGCTCACGCACAAGCCGAAGATCACATAATACAGCTGGTGATCGGCATGCGTATTCTGTGCGGCTCCGGCGATGGCGATGACATTATCCAGACTCATGGCAAAGTCCGCGATGATGATGGTTTTCACGGCGGATATGATAGACGTGCCACTCTTTACATTGCCGTGCTCGTCCTCTTCCGGCGCAAGCAGCTTGACGCCTATCCAGATCAGCAGAATGCTTCCCACCACTTTCAGGAAAGGAATATCCAGCAATACCAGCGCAAACGCGATGAGCAGCACCCGAAGCAGAATGGCCCCGGCTGTGCCCCACAGAATGCCCTGCATTCGCTGCGTATGCGGCAGGTTCCGACACGCCAGGGCGATCACTACCGCATTGTCGCCGCCGAGAAGGATGTCGATGAGAATGATCTGGAAGATGGCGCCCCAATGCAGGGTCTCCAGGAATTCGAGCATAGAGAGGTTCCAAAAAATTGACGCGCAACGTCCGGGAAACTCTACCCGCGGCGGGCGACTTCGCCTTCCATTCTAAGAAATATCGAGAAAAATCCAGTAATAGTGACACTGCGAGCAGGGGTTCTGCAGGCTCATTCGCAGCTGAGCTGCCCCGCACGCTCCACCAGCTCGCATTCCGGGAAAGCGGCGAGCATTTCAGCATAGGATTTAAACGCTCCATCTACCACGACCTTGCGCATAGTAGGGGAACGCCAACCTTCCGTGGTCAGTACGAAGGTGTGTGTCGACACCACCGGTTCGGTGCTGTTGATCTCGCTGATGGCCTTCTCCATTAACTCTTCGGCCAGGGCTGAACGACCGCCCATGCGCAGCGATGCATAGGTGACTGCGGGAATGGACAAGGTCAGGAAATGCCGGTAATCGCATGTGTACGCTTTGCCGCCAGCTTCATGCCGGCAGGAGTGCTTCTCCACCTTGGAAGAATCCAGGCGCATGGGCATGAAAAGATCGAAAGGGGGAAGCCCCACCTCCACGGCCGTACCGGAGAGCATGCGCCCTCCCACGGAAGTAAGCTCGCGCATGATCGCAAGATTGATCTCTTCTGGCTCAGGCTCGGAATAATCGATTGGAATGCGCAAAGGCAGACGTTCCGGCACCATCATCAAAGCATGCTCTGCGGCTGAATACTTGGAATATTCCTCGTGGTACCGGACGGTCTGGCGGCGCTCGTCCAGGATGCCCAGAATCTCGGCGCCTGCCTCCAGCTTTGAATCCTGCTGGCGATTCAGGTATTTTCGCTCATGCGCGTCAAGGGTTTCGCTGTCGTTGGTCGACTCGAACAGCGCCTTGAGTTCCGCAGTAGCGTCACGAAGCCGATCATTTCGTTGTGTCAGGTATCGGGCATGCAGTTCCGTCACAGCAGGATTCGCCCAGTGTTTTTTATAGCGCTTCTCGAAGTTCACTCCCCAATTGCGCCCCATTTCCACTGCCAGCAGGCCCTTGAGTTCGGCGTCGACACTCGCCTTCTCGCGCTCGAGTGCTTCGGAAAGCCGAGCCTGTTCCTGTTGACGTAAGAGCGCGGATGGCCTCTCGGGCGCAGCCCGAGCCCCTGAATCTCCCTGTGGTGTCTTATCCGCTGCAGCGCCTGCTGCGCGAGCCGCTTCAAACCCGCTACAACCGCGCATTTCAATGCGACCGGTCAGACGCCTACCATCAGCGCTCACCACACCGCGCACCGGCGTGGCCACAAATCCGGGCGGCATGCTGATCATCTGGGCAGGTTTGAGGCGGACCTCACGGCGTTGGGAACCATAAGAGCCGAGCATGGAAAAGCGACCTTGGGTGCCCGCATGCGGGCCATTCAGGACCCGAAACGAAAACTCCGCGGCGAGGCGCTCAGGCGTCTGATGCGTAATCGTGAGAGACAGGTCCGTTTTACTCGCACCACAGTGATAGACGCCTTGCCAAGTCCCGCTGACGTCGTCCGTGGCCGACGCCACGGCGCTCGCTGCAACGCCGGTCACAACACAGGCCAGTACCGCCCCGAGACGGCCTGCAACCCGTGGATGATGCAGGATGAATGACCGTAGCATGAAATGCACCCCTCATTGGGAGGCGGAATGAGTATCGCGGCCCGGCGCAGTGCTGTACGGCTGAAGCCAGCCGCAAACCAAGCATGGCAGCGCAGTGTTGCCAATATATATGGCGAGCGATGTGATGGGAATCGAGCAAATGGCCCGGGCCGGAGAATGGCAGCGCATTCAGCATGCCGCGACCTAAAGCAAAAAGCCCTGAATCCACAAGCTTGGAATTTCAGGGCTCTTCATCTTGATCTGGAGCGATCAGTATTCTTGGCGGACAGAGGGGGATTCGAACCCCCGATACGTTATTCACGTATACACGCTTTCCAGGCGTGCGCCTTCAACCGCTCGGCCACCTGTCCGTACCGCAAGTCATAAAAAAGCCGCCCTTGGAGTTCGAGCGCGCCAAGGCTGCGATCTACGTTTCCGGGCCGGCAATTCTTTGCCATGCGAAGTCAGCCATTATAGCACGGCATTTCGGTTTCTCAAGCCTGCCGCTGTGGTGCCGCTGCCTGCTCAGCTCTTGAGCCCAGCAGGCGCTCGCAGTAGCGCGCGATCATGTCGACCTCAACGTTCACGTGCTGCCCGCGCTCGAGCGACTTCAAGGTGGTGACCTGCACAGTATGCGGAATCAGGTTGATGCCTATCTCGCATCCCGCCTCGGAGTCTGCAACCGTATTCACGGTGAGACTCACACCGTTGATTGTGACCGATCCCTTGTAGGCCATGTAGCGGCCAAGGGCATACGGCATTCGAACCCGCAGGTTCCATGACTCGCCCACCGGTTCGAACACGGTGACCTCGCCAGTGCCGTCGACATGGCCCGACACGATATGGCCGTCCAGGGTGTCGCCCAGCCGCATGGCATGCTCCAGGTTCACTTCGCGCGGCTCGCCTAGACCGACGGTACGGTTCAGACTCTCGCGCGAAACATCCACATGAAATTCATCGCCCTGCATTGCCACGACTGTCATGCAGGCGCCCTGGATGGCGATGGAGTCGCCCAAACGAGAGCTTTCACGCAGGAATCCCGGCGCGTGAATGACGAGGCGAACACCGGACTCTTGGCCGCCGTGGGCCAATGGCGACACATCCGTGATACGGCCAACCGCCGTGACAATACCTGTGAACATGAACTTTCCCTGAGTGTTGATGGTCAGTCAGCGGAGTGGCGCTGGGCCACCTGCTCGAGCGCCTGGTTCAACGCCGCCCAGTGAGCGGGGTGTTGCAGCCGTAGCCGCATGTCGGTCCCGACGGCCGAGGCTTCGATGAATTCGAAGCGCTCGGTGGTATGCAGCGAGGCCGCTGCCGGCATTTGCGCCATGCCTCGCCCCATACCTAGCAGCATGGGAGCGACATAGACCAATAGTTCGTCCACGCAGCCCTGTTCCAACAGCGCGCCAGACAACCTCGCACCGGCCTCGACATGGACTTCGTTGATTTCGTGAGCGGCCAGCCAGCGCATGAGTGAGGGCAGGTCAATGCCGGCCGACGAACTGGGCATGACGACGACTTCGGCGTTGCGTTGGGCAAGGCGTTCAGCCTTGGCCTGATCGATACGGCATACAAAAACCCATACCCGGTCGCCGTCGAACAGACGCGCGTTCTCGTCGATCTCGAAACGGGTGTCGACCACGGCACGGATGGGCTGCCTGGGCGTTTCGACGTCGCGCACATTAAGCCGGGGATCGTCTGTGCGCACCGTGCCGATGCCGGTCAGCGCCACGCAGCTGCGCGCACGCCAGTGGTGGCCGTCCGCCCGTGACAAGGGCCCGGTAATCCATTGCGATTCGCCGCCCGGCAAGGCGGTGTGTCCGTCGAGAGAAACGGCCGATTTCATGCGTACCCACGGCAACCCGCGGGTCATGCGCGAAACGAATCCGACATTCAGGGCCAGGGCCTCGTCAGCCATGACGCCGACGGTGACTTCGATGCCCGCGGAGCGCAGGCGGGCCAGCCCCTGCCCGCCTACCAGCGGATTGGGGTCGCATAGCGCGATGACCACTCGCTGTGGTTCGGCCGCGATCAGTGCTTCGACACAGGGTGGCGTGCGTCCATGATGGCTGCAAGGTTCCAGCGTAACGTAGATCGTGGCGCCCGCCAGCGAGTGTCCTTTGGCGGCAGCATCCTGCAGCGCGACGACTTCAGCGTGCGGGCCGCCCGCCTGCTGCGTAGCCCCCTGCCCCAACACGGTCTCGCCCCGGACAATGACGCAGCCCACGCGAGGATTGGGCGCCGTAATGTACAACGATGCCTCGGCCAAGCCCAGGGCGTGTCCCATCCAGTGTTCATCTGCGGCCAGTACAGTCATCGAGAGCTCCCGGGCGACTGGAACTCGTTGATCGCTTTCACGAACTCGCCCACGTCTTCGAAGCTGCGGTACACAGAGGCAAAGCGCACATAGGCGACTTCGTCCAGTTCCCGGAGCTCGGCCATGACAAGGTCTCCAATGAAACGCGAACTGACCTCCTTTTGGCCGCAATGCAGCAGTTTCTCGCGTATGCGCTCGACCGCGGAATCCATTTCGTCGGTGCTTACCGGGCGCTTGCGCAACGCCAGCTTGAGACTGGCTTCCAGTTTGCCGATATCGAATTCCGTTCGTGTGCCGTTACGCTTCACTACGGCGGGCATGAGCAGTTCGGCTCGCTCGTAAGTGGTGAAGCGCCGCTCGCATCCGGCGCAGCGGCGCCGGCGGCGAATGACGTCGCCCTCTTCCAGCACCCGCGTGTCGATCACCTGGGTGTCGTTGCGGTTGCAGAAGGGACATTTCATGGCGAGCGGCTACGGTGAACGTCAGCGGTAAACCGGGAACCGCGCGGTCAGCTCATTGACGCGCGCCCGCACAGACGCCAGATTGGCTTCGTCGTTGGGGTTGTCCAGTACGTCGGCGATAAGGTGCGCCGTGAGCTCGGCTTCGGCTTCCTTGAAACCACGCGTGGTCATGGCGGGCGACCCCAGACGTACGCCGCTGGTCACGAAGGGCTTTTCAGGATCGTTGGGAATGGCGTTCTTATTGACCGTGATGTGCGCCTTGCCCAGTGCGATCTCGGCGTCCTTGCCGGTGATGCCCTTGGCGCGAAGATCGACCAGCATCACGTGGCTTTCGGTGCGGCCGGACACGATGCGCAGACCGCGCTCGACCAGCGTATTAGCCATCGCTTGCGCGTTCTTCACGACCTGCTGAGCGTAGTCCTTCCATTCAGGCGACAGGGCTTCTTTGAAGGCGACTGCCTTGCCCGCGATGACATGCATTAGCGGGCCGCCCTGGATGCCGGGGAAAATGGCGGAATTGATGATTTTTTCGTGCTCGGCCTTCATCATGATGACGCCGCCTCGCGGGCCGCGCAGCGACTTGTGCGTCGTGGAAGTGACGAAGTCAGCATGAGGGACAGGGTTGGGATATTCGCCGCCGGCAACCAGACCGGCATAGTGAGCGATATCCACCATGAACAGAGCACCGTTCTCGCGAGCGATGCGGGCCATCCGCTCGAAATCGATGCGCAGCGCGTAGGCGGAGGCGCCGCCCACGATCAGCTTGGGCTTGTGCTCGCGCGCCAGCTGTTCGAGTTCGTCGTAGTCCAGTTCTTCTTTTTCGTTCAGGCCGTAAGAAATGAAGTTATAGAGCTTGCCTGAGGCATTGACCGGCGAGCCGTGCGTCAGGTGACCGCCTTCGGCCAGGCTCATGCCCAGCACGGTGTCGCCCGGCTTGAGGACCGCCATATAGACACCTTGATTGGCCTGCGAACCCGAATTCGGCTGCACGTTGGCCGCTTCCGCCCCGAATATCTGCTTCAGACGGTCGATGGCGAGCTGTTCGACGATATCGACATACTCGCAGCCACCGTAGTAACGCTTGCCCGGATACCCTTCCGCATACTTGTTGGTCAGTTGCGTGCCCTGGGCTTGCATGACGGCCGGGCTGGTGTAGTTTTCGGAAGCGATCAGTTCGATATGCTCTTCCTGGCGCACGTTCTCTTTCTGAACGGCATCCCAGAGCTCGGCATCGACCTGATCAAGGGTACGGGAGCGGTCAAACATGGGGCGATCCTCGGATTACAAGACAAGTAATCGGCCATTTTAGCCTGAACCCCCTGGTTCCACAGAAAGCGGGCGGGCGCCGAAATCACCCCACGCAGACCCGGCCGTTACTGGGCGATCAGGCGGGGGTTCAAGGTGTAGATCCCGGTGATCGACGCCTGCGCCAGGATATGGCCCTGCATGGCCTCGAGAGCTTCCTTCCCGGAGAAACGGCCGTCAACGGGGAGCTCAGGGATATCAAGCGCGTAGACGGTGAAGACGTAGCGATGGGGAATGGAATCATTCCAGGGAGGGCAGGGGCCGTCGTAGCCGAAATAATCGCCGTTCATGTCGCGATCGTTCGCAAACCAGCCTGTATAGTCGTTCAGGCCTTGCCGAGTGCCGTCGAGCGCAAGTGGGCCGGCCTTGCCACGCGGGGTGATGCCGTTGGAATAGGCGCCCTCGGCCACTTGCGTGGTGTGGCCTGGAATGTCGATGAGCACCCAGTGGAAGAAGTCCACACGCGGAAGCGTGTCAGGGATCTCGCGGCCTTCCTGGTTGACGTCGTCCGGCTTGCTGGGGACGTCCGGGTCGTGGCAGATGATGGCGAACGATTGCGTGTCGGCCGGAGCGTCGGACCATGCCAACTGCGGATTGACGTTGCCGGCCAGGGCCACATGAGCGATGCCGTCCGGCTTGGCGAAGGCATAGCGTTCGGAAATGTTCCCCTGATCTGAAATCGACTCACTGAAAAGCTTCATCGCGAACTCCTGTAGATCAAGCGGTTAGCGTAATTCGGGCAAATTTTCGTTTACCGACCTGCACCACGTAGGTGCCTGCATCCAGTTGCAGGGATTTGTCATCGATGCGTTGCCCGTCGACCCGCACGCCGCCCTGTTCAACGTTACGCTGGGCTTCGGAACCTGAAGCAGCCAGGCCGGCCTCGCGCAATATCTTCAGTATACCCATCGGGGCCTGCCCGACCGTCAGCTCGGGCATGTCTTCGGGAATGGCACCATCGCGGAAGCGTGCCTCGAAACTCGCCAGCGCCTCGGCCGCCGCCTGACGCGTATGAAAGCGCGTAACAATCTCTTGGGCGAGCGCGACTTTGGCTTCGCGCGGGTTAAGGCCTTCTTGTACCTGCTTCTGCAGCCGGCCGATATCGTCCATCGAGCGGAACGACAGCAACTCGTAGTAGCGCCACATCAGGGTGTCGGAAATCGACATGAGCTTGCCGAACATGGAGTCCGGCGATTCTGAAATGCCGATGTAATTGCCCTTGGATTTCGACATCTTATCGACGCCGTCGGTGCCTTCGAGCAGCGGCATGGTCAGAATGCACTGCTGTTCCATGCCGTATTCTTTCTGCAGCTCACGCCCCACCAGAAGATTGAACTTCTGGTCGGTTCCGCCCATCTCGAGGTCGGCCTTGAGCGCCACGGAGTCATAGCCCTGCAGCAGGGGATAAAGGAATTCGTGCACCGAGATCGGGATCCCGCCCTTGAAGCGGCGGGTGAAATCCTCGCGCTCCATCATGCGGGCGACCGTGTAGCGCGATGCCAGCTTGATCATGCCGCGCGACCCCAAGGAATCGCACCATTCGGAGTTGTAGCGGATTTCGGTGCGCGCCGGGTCGAGCACCATGCTGGCTTGCTCGTAATACGTCTTGGCGTTCTCGTGAATCTGTTCGGCGGTGAGCGGGGGGCGCGTGCTATTGCGGCCGCTTGGGTCCCCGATGAGTGCGGTGAAGTCGCCAATAAGGAAAATCACCGTATGACCGAGATCCTGCAACTGGCGCATCTTGTTCAGCACCACAGTATGTCCCAAATGAATGTCGGGCGCGGTGGGATCCAGCCCCAGCTTGATGCGCAGCGGCTTGGCCTGTTCACGGCTGCGGGCAAGCTTGCGGACGAATTCGGACTCGACCAGTAATTCATCGCAGCCCCGCTTGACCACGTTCAGATCCTGTTCGATTTCGGGGGTGATGGGGGCTTCGTTGGGCGACATAGGCTGGCTCTGCAGATGCAGACTCGGTCAAATAATTAGGGTTGCAAGTAAAAAAACGGAAAAAGTCTCGAAATCAATCGGCTAATCGGATAGCATAGCGTGCTATCTGCCCCCTGCACGCGAGCGGGGTCGCGCACGCCGGCAACGCAGCATCTTATCATCCAGGTTTTCGTCCATGTCCGAGCAAGGCCTCCACGCCACGCCCTCCATGCGCGACGCAGCACGCGCGCATCGCAAACCCTTCCACTTCGTCCGCAAGAGCCTTTTCATGGTGGCGCTGGGCCTCTTTGGCACGGCGGGCGCGCTGGCAGTAGTGGAACCGCCCCAGAAACCCACCGTTTACACGGCGGAAAGCGTCCTCCCCCTGCCGGAAATCGATGTACTGTCGGAAACGACCACCAGCGATCCTTTCATCAGCGAAACGGTTATTCGCCGCGGCGATACGCTAGCCGACCTGCTGCAGCGGCTGCATGTCCAGGAAGCCGGCCTGCAATCGTTCCTGGTGCAGGAACCTTCGGCGCGATCCATCTATAAGCTCTACCCGGGCCGTGTGGTCCGCGCCGCGCTGGACCACGAAGGGCGCCTGGTATCGCTGCGCTACGATCATACCCCCGGTGTTCGGGACAAGGGCCAGTATTTCAGCCGCTGGCTGGAAGTCTCCCCTGACGGCGAAGGCGGCTTCATTGCCAGCGAACAGGAACAAGCGGCCGATACTCAGATCCGCATCGCAGAAGGCGAAATCGCCAGCTCGCTGTTCGGCGCCACGGATTCCGCCGGCATCCCCGACCACATCACCATGCAGATGGTCGAGATTCTGGGCAGCAAGATCGACTTTCTGAAAGACCTGCGCAAGGGCGATCGATTCCGCCTGGTGTACGAAACCTATTCCAACGACGGCCGTGAGGTCGGTGCGGGTCGTGTACTGGCGGTCGAATTCCTGAACAAGGAAAAGCTCTACGACGCCGTATGGTTCACGCCCGAATCCGGATCCGGCGGCTATTACGATTTCGACGGCCGCAGCTTGAAGGGCGCCTTTCTGCGCACCGCACTCAAGTTCACCCGCATCAGCTCGACGTTCGGTGGCCGGCGCCACCCGGTGCATGGCGGTTTTCGCCAGCACAAGGGCGTGGACTACGCCGCACCCAGCGGTACGCCCATCCACGCCACGGCAGACGGCGTCGTGAAATTCGCAGGCTGGCAGCGCGGCTACGGCAACACCATCATCCTGGAACACCACGGCAACGTCTCGACGCTCTACGCCCACCAGAAAGGCTTCGCAAAGAACCTGAAGAAGGGCATGAAGGTCTCGCAAGGCGACCACATCGGCTACGTGGGCTCCACTGGCTGGTCCACCGGACCGCATTTGCATTATGAGTTCCGCGTGAACAACAAGCAGGTCGATCCGCTTTCGGTCGATCTGCCGGTCGCGCGTACGCTTACTCCGAATGAACGCAAGCAGTTCGATACCGCCATTGCGCAGTACCGCGACCACATCCAGCTGCTGCAGGGCACCGCTCTGGCGACCGCCGAAGACGCCGGCGACGATGCCGGCGCCGTGCAGATCGCCGACCTGCAGTAAAGCACCGCATGTCCTGCGCTGCCCGGAAGGCGTATATCGGCGTCATGTCGGGCACCAGCCTGGATGCTGTCGACGCCGTGCTGCTTCACTTCGATTCGTCGGGCCAGGCAACGGCGGCAGGTGGCGCGAGCCTGGAGCTTCCTCGTGAACTGCGCCATGAACTGCTGGCGCTGAATACATCCGGCACAGACGAACTCGGCCGCTCCGCCCGGGCATCCCTCGCACTCGCCGAGCTTTATGCCGAGACGGTGCGGAACCTTCTCCACACCACTCATACGCGGGCAGACGATATCACCGCCGTGGGCGTGCATGGGCAGACGGTCCGCCATCGCCCGGATCTTGGCTACACCATTCAGCTCAACGCACCCGCCCGTGTGGCGGAGCTGATCGGCATCGATGTGATCGCCGATTTCCGCAGCCGCGATATCGCTGCGGGAGGCCAGGGGGCACCGCTGGTACCGGCTTTTCATGCAGCGCAATTCCGCTCTGAACACACCCGGGTCATCCTGAATCTGGGCGGAATTGCGAACATCACCATATTGGATCCGGATGGCGGTATCCGCGGCTTCGACACAGGCCCGGCCAACATGCTCATGGACGCCTGGATCCAGCAACATCAGGGCCGGCCTTACGATGCCAACGGTGCCTGGGCCGCATCGGGCATGCCTTCGGCGCCGTTACTGGGCCACTTGCTGGCGGATCCGTGGTTCGCCTTGCCGCCGCCCAAGTCGACGGGGCGTGATGATTTCAGCCTGGCGTGGCTGAACCAGCGTATCGCGGAAACACTCGGCTTTGCCGGGCATCCGGACGCCGCGGACGTTCAAGCCACGCTGCTGCAACTCACTGCAACCAGCGTCGCGCAGGCAATAAAAAGTCATGCGCCCGATACTACTGACGTGTTGGTATGCGGCGGCGGAATGCGCAATACGGCGCTGATGGCGGCCTTGCAAGCCGCCCTTCCCTGTCGAGTGGAAAGTACTGATGACCACGGCCTGCCCGCCCAATGGGTTGAGGCAGCGGCTTTTGCCTGGCTGGCGTGGTGTTACGACATGCGCCGGCCGGCCGGGCTGCCTGCGGTCACGGCCGCATCCAGGCCCACTATCTTGGGCTGCAAATATCTTGCGTGACGGAGCGGGCGGCGTCAACAGCGGCCGGCATCTATAGGCGCTACTGCTGCGCCCTGCCCGCAAAGAAGGCGCCGCTCAGGGCGCGAAGGACGAGCCGCAGCCGCAAGTGGTGTTGGCGTTGGGATTCCGGATGACGAACTGAGCGCCATCGAGATCGTCCTTGTAGTCGATTTCCGCCCCCACCAGATACTGGAAACTCATGGGATCGACGAGAAGCTCGACCCCTTCCTTTTGAATGGTGGTGTCGTCGTCGTTGACGGTTTCATCGAAGGTAAAACCATACTGGAAACCGGAACAGCCGCCACCCTGCACGAAAACGCGCAGGCGCAGATCGGGATTGGCTTCTTCAGCCAGCAGCTCCTTCACCTTTGCTGCGGCGGCATCAGAAAACAGAATGGGGGAAGGCGGCGCCTGAAGGTCGACGGACTGGGTGATATTGCTCATGGAAGACTCCGGCAGGGATACAGCCTGCACAAAAACTGTCATTCAATACTATAGCACCCGTCGCCGGGCGCTCATTCTTTGGAGGGAAGCTCGATACTGCGGGAAACACGCAGGGTGCGGCCTTCCAGCACGTTGACCGTGACTGAGTCGGGCAGAAAGCCTTCGGGCAGGGCCAGCAGCCCACTGCTGCGTTGGAATTCTGAAAACTCCACCGCCATGGCGTCCTCGTCCGGCTGGTCGGCGGGCTCAACGCCGGCTCCGGCACCCACCGCCGAAGGGGCGGGCAAGGTCGCCGGCAGCAAGGGAAGCTCGGCTTTCTCTGCATTGAGCCGGCCCTTGGCCACGAACTGCAAACGGCCTTGGAACGGCTTGTCGCTGGACCCGCTGCGCATCAGCAGCACTCGATACCTAAGGTTGGGACCGGCCCGCTCGATATCAAGTGCGCGGATACTAATCGCGCCTTTAGGTCCGGGCGGCATGAGCTGTTCGTAAAACGCAATCGTGTCATGGGCCCTGCCGAGTTCATCCTGCGCCGTACGCAAGCTGGTTTCCAGGCCGCGGCGCGTACTCTCTTCGACAATGAAACGCCCTTCGAGCACCGCTGCCGCGTTCTGCGCGGTGGTCAGTTCGCCGCGCATGAAGGCGAGATCCTGCTCGTAGGTCTGGATGCGCGCCTGGGCGGCTTCAAGCGCGGGCCGTTCAAGGGCGAAGTAGACCCCCGCTGCGCCTCCCGCCAGACCGCAAAACAAGCACACAAATGCGATGAACAGCCTGCCGCCCCGAGCGGATGGACGGCCCGACTGCCGCGCTGTGGCTTCATCCGCCCCGGTTTGTTGGTGCTTCTGGCGCTGCTCCATAGGCTATACAGACCTCGAAACTCAGCGCAAGTTCCGCTAGTACTCTCTAGGGAAGGACGGCCACGTGCTGCAGGCCGGTCGTTTCCGGAAGGCCGAACATGAGGTTCATGTTCTGAACGGCCTGACCGGAAGCGCCCTTCACGAGATTGTCCTGCACGACCAGCACCACGAGCTGGTCGCCGCCTTCCGGACGGTGAACGGAAATGCGCAGAAAGTTGGATGCCCGCACGCTGCGTGTTTCTGGCAGACTACCCGCCGGCATGACGTCGACGAAAGGTTCGTTTGCATAGCGCTGCTCGTAGAGCGCCTGGAAGTCGGTATCGCGGGCGGATGGCAAGATACGCAGGTAAAGGGTGGAGAACATGCCGCGGATCATGGGCACGAGATGAGGCGTGAAGGTCAACCCTACGGGCCCGCCCGCCAAGCCCTGCAGCTGTTCAGAGATTTCAGGGTGATGACGGTGCCCCATGACGCCGTAAGCCTTGAAGTTGTCGCCGGCTTCGGAAAACAGGGTGGCCACTTCGGCCTTGCGGCCGGCGCCCGACACCCCGGATTTGCAATCCGCAATGATGTACCCCGTGTCAATGAGCGATTGTGGCCCCTGAAACAGCGGCGCCAGCCCCAATAGCACTGTCGTGGGATAGCAGCCGGGGTTCCCCACGACACGCGCCCGGGCAACGCGCTCGCGATTCAGTTCGGGCAGCCCATAGGCGGAATCTTTCAGTATGTCGGGGCAGGTGTGCTGTATCTTGTACCAACGCTCGAAACTGGCCAGATCCTGCAGACGGAAATCGGCAGCGAGGTCGATGATGCGCACGCCTGCCGCCAGCAGCGCTTCTGCCTGGCTCATGGCCACGCCGTGGGGCGTCGCAAAGAACACGACATCGCAGTCTTCCAGCCCCGCAGTGTCGGGAGTCTGAAACTTCAGGTCGACCCGACCGCGCAGGCTGGGATACATTTCGGCCACGTGCATGCCGTCTTCCTTGCGCGAGGTAATGGCGCGCAGTTCGACGTTGGGATGCTGGGACAACAGGCGCAGCAACTCGACGCCCGTATAACCCGTACCCCCTACTATCCCAACCTTGATGCGCGTGTCTGCAGCCGATGCCATGGCAATTCCTGAAAAGTAAAAATGATGTTTAGCCCGGACTCGAGAGTCGTTCTGGGTAGACAGTGAAATAAGTCGTCTTACTTGCCCGCTTCCCAAGCATCAAATTATGCACCAAATAGATGGGCAGCCCAAAAACCGAAACCCCCGGCACAGGCCGGGGGTCTCGGAAGCCGTGGGCACGAAGCCCAGCGCAGAAAATTAGCGCTTGCTGAACTGCTTGCGGCGGCGGGCCTTGTGGAAGCCGACCTTCTTGCGTTCGACTTCGCGAGCGTCGCGAGTGACGAGGCCGGCCTGCTTCAGTGCAGGCTTGAGCGTTTCGTCGTAGTCGATGAGCGCGCGAGTGATGCCGTGACGCACTGCACCTGCCTGACCACTTTCACCGCCACCATGGACGTTGATGTGGAAATCGAAGGATTCCACGTGGTTTGTCAGGACGAGGGGCTGGCGCACGATCATGCGGCCGGTTTCACGGGCGAAATACTCGTCGACGGGCTTGCCGTTGACGACGATATTGCCCGAACCCTTCTTCAAGAACACTCGGGCGACCGAAGTCTTGCGGCGGCCGGTGCCATAGTTCCAATTACCGATCATGACCTGTCCTTAGATTTCCAGAGCTTTGGGCTGCTGAGCGGTGTGCGGATGCTCGGCGCCAGCATAGACCTTGAGCTTCTTGGCCATGGCGTAACCCAGCGGACCCTTGGGCAGCATGCCCTTGACGGCCTTCTCGAGCGCACGCCCGGGAAAACGCTGCTGCATTTTCTCGAAGTTCGTTTCGGTGATACCGCCCGGGTAACCCGAGTGACGGTAGTACTTTTTGTCGAGCGACTTCGCACCGGTCACGACGATGTCGGCGGCGTTGATCACGACGATATAGTCGCCAGTGTCAACGTGGGGTGTGAATTCCGGCTTGTGCTTTCCGCGCAGACGGTGTGCGACTTCGCTGGCCACACGACCGAGGACTTTGCCCTTCGCGTCAATCACGTACCAGTCACGCTTGACTTCATGCGGCTTGGCCACAAAGGTCTTCATGATGGTTCCTAAGTACAAAAAATTAGCCCGGCGGAACATCCGCTTTCAATACGGGCTCTTTTTCCGGCACCACTGCGGCGCAACCTGGGGCTGCGCGATCGCAATTCAACGGCATGTCGCCAAAGCGTTATCACCCGCCCGTGCGAAAACCATGCCATAACCCGGAAAAGCCTTGAATAATAACACAAAAGACCACCTGAATAGGTGGCCTATAAGCAAGGCGAGCTGCCGTACAACACAGCCGGCCTTGGCCCGCCCGGAGCACGAAAGCAGCATGACACGCAGGCGCTTCGTGCTGCGGCAAGCGATGCAGGCTTACTTGCGCTGCCCGGCCAATGCGGCTGCCAGGTAGTTGTCGAAAGCGCCTTCGGCCACGCGGAACCATGGCACGCTGCTGTCGCGGAAACCCATGTAGCTGTCGTGGATCTTCTTGAAGCGGGCATCGCGATCGCAGAATTCCTTGAAGACTTCGTTGGAGGTCTTGAAGGAAGCGTCCATGACGTCACGCGGGAAGGTACGCAGCACGGCGCCGGAAGCGATCAGGCGGCGCAAGGCATCCGGGTTGTGAGCGTCGTAGTCGCCAACCATCTTGCTGCCGGCGGCACGCGAAGCCATGTCGATCAGGGTCTGGTAGGCCTTGGGCAACTCGTTGTAGGCGTCCTTGTTGATGTAGGCGGACACCTGTGCGCCGCCTTCCCACCAGCCCGGTGCGTAGTAATACTTGGCGACCTTCTGGAAGCCCAGCTTCTCGTCGTCGACGGGACCCACGAATTCCACGGCGTCGAGCGTGCCTTTTTCAAGCGACGGATAGATGTCGCCTGGGGGAATCTGCTGAGGAATCACGCCCATGCGCGAGAGTACTTCGCCGGCAAAGCCTGCCGTACGCATCTTCAGGCCCTGAAGATCGGCGACCGAGTTGATTTCCTTGCGGTACCAGCCACCCATCTGGGTGCCGGTGTTGCCCAGCGGGAAGTTGACGATGTTGCGCTCGGCGAAGAGTTCGCGCATCAACTTCATGCCGTCGCCCTCGTACATCCAGGCGTTCATCTGGCGGGCATTGAGACCGAAGGGAACGCCGGTATCGAAGCAGAACGAGGGGTCTTTGCCATAGTAATAGTATGAAGCGGTCTGCCCGCACTCAACGGTGCGATTGCCGACTGCTTCCATGACTTCAAAGCCCGGAACGATCTCGCCGGCCGGATACAGGCGGATCGAGAAGTTGCCGTCGGTCGCTTCGGTGATGAACTTGCAGAACATCTGCGCGGTGCTGAAGAGCGGGGGCAGGGACGGCCCATAGGTGGAAGTCATCTTCCAGCTGATCTTCGGGTTGCTTTGCGCAAACACCGGAGCGCCGATGGCGGCGGTACCGGCTACTGCTCCCAGCCCGGCCTTCTTGAGAAATGAGCGACGCTGCATTGATCTGATCTCCTATTCCAGCATCCGTTTGAATATATGTTTGGGCGGCGGAAACCTTGGGTTTCCGCCAGTGTCGGGATACTACACCGCGCGCGGCCCGGTGTGAAGGACGGTTTACCCGGGTCAGGCGCCGGCAATCGCCATTTGCTCGATGAGCACTGAACCGCTGCTTTTGGCACCGCGCAGCATGACGTCGCTGCCCACCGCCACGATCTGCCGGAGCATGTCGGCAAGATTCCCGGCAATGGTGATCTCCTGAACGGCATGCTGGATTTTGCCGTTCTCGACCCAATAGCCAAACGCGCCTCGCGAGTAGTCCCCGGTGACGTAATTGACCCCCTGCCCGATCAGTTCGGTCACGAGCAGGCCGGTACCCATCTTGCGCAGCATGGCTTCCAGATCGTCGTCGCTGCGGGTAAGCCGCGAGCGAAGTTCCAGGTTGTGAGAACCGCCCGCATTGCCTGTGGTCGGCAGGCCGAGCTTGCGCCCGGTATAGGTCGACAGGAAGTATCCCTGCAATACACCGCCTGTCACGACCGAACGCGGGGCCGTGCGCACGCCCTCGGAATCGAAGTAGCCGCTGCCCGCGGCGCCGGATACCCAGGGATTTTCGTAGAGATCGAGGTGGTCGGCCAGTACCTGGCGCCCGGCGGCGTCGAGCAGGAAGCTGGCCTTGCGGTACAACGCGCCGCCGCTGGTGGCCTGCGCCAGTGCGCCGATCAGCCCGACGGCAAGAGGCGCTTCAAACAACACCGGGAAGCGGCCGGTCTTGATGCGGCGCGCCGACAGGCGGGCCAGCGTGCGTTGCGCGGCATAGCGCCCGACCGCGGCGGGGTCGGCCAGTACCCGCCAGTCGCGCGCCGAACTGTACCAGTAATCGCGCTGCATGGCGTTGCCCTTGCCGGCAATGGGCGAAACACCGATGTTGTGGCGGCTGTATGGGTAGCCGCCCATGAACCCGGCGCTGTTGCCCATCATGAAGTGGCCTTCGAAGGTATCGACCGATGCGCCATCCGTGTTGGTGATCAGCGGGCTTGCATCGCGTGCTGCCTGCTCGCCCCGAATCGCCAGCTGGGCGGCCTCGTCGGACGAGATTTTCCAGGGATGATGCAGCTGCAGGTCAGGGCCGGAATCCGTAGCCAAGCGGTCCGCGTCGGGCAGGCCGGCGCAATCGTCTTCCGCGGTATAGCGGGCGATATGCCAGGCAGCATCGACTGTCTCGCGCAAGGCCTTGGGAGAGAAATCGGAAGTCGAGGCGGAGCCCCGGCGCTGTCCCGCATAGACGGTGACATCCAGTGACCGGTCACGCGTCTGCTCGATGGTCTCGATGTCACCCTCGCGCACGGAAACTACCAGCCCTTTGCTTTCAGACACTTCGGCCACCGCATCGCTCGCGCCGGTCTTCTTGGCATGGGCCAGGGCATCGGCGACCAGCTGACGAAATACCGCCTGTTGTTCGGCGATCTGCAGGGACGATGCATTCTCTTCAGTCATGGGCGCTCTTCTCTTAACAGTCTTCACGGTTATCATAGCCGCAGGAAACTCCCATTGTATTCAGCCCATGGCCCAATCTCCCCCAGAATCTCCGGAAGACGGCGACGCCGCTTCCCTTTACGATCGCCCCAGCAAGTCGCAAGTCAAACGAGACATGCTCGCCCTGACCGACCTCGGCAAGCAGTTGGTGAACCTTTCCCCGGAACGGTTGCGCCAGTTGTCACTGGACGAGAAACTCTACGAGGCCATTCGCCTGGCACAGCGCACCACCAGCCGTGAAGGGCTGCGCCGGCAGGTCCATTACGTCGGCAAGCTCATGCGCACGGTCGAGCTCGACGCCGAAGCCATCCGCCGCCAGCTCGATACCTGGGCGCACGGTTCGCGAGAAGAGGCGCGCGCCCAGCACCGCCTGGAAGCGCTCCGCGAACTCCTTTTGCGCGACGATCAGGCGCTCACCGAACTGCTTGCCACATGCGAAGTGGCCGATGTCCAGCAATTGCGTGCCACCATCCGGGCGGCACGCAAGGAAGAAAAGCAGAACGAATCCCTGCCGCCCGGCAGCGAGCCACAGCGCAAGCATTACCGAGCCCTCTTTCAGACGCTCAAGACCCTGAACCTGGAATCCTGATGAACGACTTCACTGACAAGGTGCTCGAAAGCATCGAGATCGAGACCGGTCCGTCTCCCCGCTATTCCATCATCTGGCTGCACGGCCTGGGCGCCGACGGCAACGACTTCGCCCCGATCGTGCCCGAACTCCAGCTGGGCGATCTCGGCCCCGTGCGCTTTGTGTTCCCGCATGCGCCAGTCCAGCCAGTCACAATCAACAATGGCGTGCCGATGCGCGCGTGGTACGACATCTACATGGCGGACCTCGTGCGTCGTGAAGATGAAACGGGCTTGCGGGCCTCTCAGCAAGCGGTGGAAGCGCTTATCGCCCGAGAAAACGCACGCGGCATACCCACGGAACGCATCCTGCTGGCCGGGTTCTCGCAGGGTTGCGCCATGGCGCTGCAGACGGGGCTGCGCTATCCCGAGCGCTTCGCCGGCATCATCGGCCTGTCGGGCTACCTGCCGCTGGCGGCCCAGGCAGCCGACGAACGCAGCGAAGCCAACCGGCTTACGCCCATCTTTCTGGCTCATGGCACCATGGATCCGGTCGTGGCGTTCGAGCGCGCCCAAGCGACGCTGCAAGCGCTTGAAAGCATGGGTTGCGACGTCCGCTTCAAGACCTACCCCATGCCGCATTCGGTCTGCCTCGAAGAAGTGCACGACATCGCCGCATTTCTGCGTGAAGTCATAAAGTAGCTCGCCGGTGTGACGCTCCGGCGTTGACCGCAGCGAGCCTCATCGCAACGGGCCGCGCTCACCGCCCGAAGCAGTCCTGATGGCAACCCGGGCAGCGCGGCTCAGGCGCGCGTCTCTCCGAGATCCAGCCAGACCCGGCGCATCCCCGGGTCCTCTTCATCGATATCGATGCGGAACCCCAGGTAAGACATGAGTCCCAGCATGGGGCGGTTCGTGCCCAGTACCAGGCCGTCTATATAAGTGAGACCCTGCTCGTTCGCGGCTTCAATGAGCATGCGCATGAGCTGGGATCCCAGACCGCAACGCTGCCAGTCATCGCCGATGACCAGCGCGTATTCGGCACCGCGACCGTCTGCATTACGCAGATAATGCGCAAAGCCGATGATCCGTTCGCGCGGATGACCGCGATGGTTGGGGTTAGGCTCCTGGATCGTGGCGACCAGGGCCAGCTCGCGGTGGTAGTCGATGCGCGTATAGCGTGCCAGCATGCGGGGCGTCAGCTCGCGCAGCATGGAGACGAAACGCATATAGCGTGATTCGTCAGAGAGCCCACGCACGAATTCCTGCAGGTGTTCAGCGTCCTCAGGCCGGATGGGCCGCAACAACCATTCCTGGCCCCCGCGCATCTGGCGGGCCTGGACCAGGTGTCGGGGATAGGGATGGATGGCCATGTGGCGGTACCCGGTCGTCTCCGGAAGGACCAGCATCGAGGCGCTTGCCAGTTTCACGGCCACACGGGTCGTGACCAGGGCGTCGCCCTCGACATAGAGCGGGTCGATGATCAAGGACTCCACGGCCGGCACGTCCGACACCAGCAAAGACACGCGCTCCAGGGCTTCGCGCAGGAACTCGAAAGCGGAAGGCGTCAGGCTGCGGGACAGCGTGCCCTGCCAGAAACCGCTGCGCTGTACAAGCTGCCGCGCCAGATAACCATTCAAAGGGGGAAGTTCGACAGCGGCTTCCGCCCGCGAGAAAGCCTCCATCCCGCGCCCGAAGCTGATGCAGGGGCCGAACTTCGGATCGGTGTACACGCGTATGGCCATGGCCGGCGCGTCGGCGGGCGCCTGGTCCGTCAGCTGTATGGGTACATGGAAGCAGCCGAGCAGCGCCAGTGTCTCCTCCTGTGACAATGCAAAGCGGCCCCGACGCTGAGCGGCCCGTACGACTTCACGGGCGCCTTCGACATCCGGGGGCCGGCTCAACGGCTCGGGCGGCAACATTTGTTGGGCGACTGTCTGGCTATAGTGATACGCAGCCAGGATGCCAAACGCGTTCGCGGCCGTTTCCGGAGTGCGAAAGGCCGGTGTCCCGGCATCGTCGAGCACATGCCGCAGGCGGCGCATGGATGAATCGCCCATCAGGCATGTCACGATCGGCTTTTGCGATGCAGGCGCCACGGCGGCGAGCGACGCGGCCACGCTTTCAAGATCGGCGAGGGGATCTGGCGCGAGTAAGACCAGCACGCCGTCCACCCCCTTGTCTTCCACCAGAAGCTCCAGCAGACGGCGCATGCGTTCGGCCGTCAATGGCGCGTAAGTCACCACAGGATTGTTCGCACGCGCGCCCTTTTCCAGGACTTCGGTGATTGCCTCAATGCTCGTAGAGGCCAGTTCCGCGCGCTGCACGTCGGCCGCGGCTTCGCCCATGACGTCGAGCGCCAGCCTGGCGGCGCCGTCGCCGTTGGACAGCAGAGCGATGCGCTTTCCGCGCGGGCGCCGTGTATGCACCAACACCTTGATCGCAGAGAACAACTGCACAAGATAGCGAATACGCACCGCGCCCACGCGCCGCAACAGCGCGTTGAAGGCGGCCACGTGCGTCGGGTCCTCATCGAGCGGCTCGCCGACCTTGAGCACGATCAGCGGCTTGACGCTGGCCGCGGCCCGCGCGGCGCTGGTGAAACGGCGTGACGATGTGGTTTCTTCCAGGTATAACGCAATGCTGTCGGTTCGGGGGTCCATCGACAGATAGTCCAGCACCTCCGCCACATCGATGGCGCCTTCGTCTCCCACCGAAATCACCGCCGAAAAGCCCAGCCGCACATCGGCCGCCCAATCAAGTACGGCCGCCGCGATGGTCCGCGACTGCGTCACCAATGCGACGCGGCCGGCCGCCGACGTCTGCGGATGGTGGCTGAGGTTCATGCGCAGGTGAGGGCGTTGCACGCCGAACGAACGCGGCCCCAGAACCAGACAATCATTAAGCTGGCTCCAGCTGCGGGTATAGACCATGTCCTGCAAGGGATCGTCGGACTGTTCCGGGTGAGCCAGTACGATTACGATGCGCGGGCGATAGCGGCGCAGGGAATCGAGCACAGGCGGAAGATCCGCTGGCGGTACGCAGACCAGGGCGAGATCGAGCCGCCCGCGGTCCAGTCTTCCGTTGAGCTCTGGGGGCAAGTCGCCGTTTACCGCGGCGTCCACGGGAAGGGTGGTGACCGCGTTTTTCAGCATGGCGGGCGTATCCCGCTCCACCGGCAACGGCCGGTCGGAAACGATCACCAAGGTGCGCGGCTCGAACAGGGCGGCGAGTCTGTGACGCAGCATGATTCCCTTTTTTCTGTGGCGTACCGTGCTTACTCTAAAATACCAGAAGCCTGTTGCCAACCTTGCCGTGTCTGCAAAGCGGATACGGCTCTTCTCCTTGCCATGACCACCACACATAACGTCGTCCGCACCCGTTTCGCTCCCTCCCCCACCGGTTTCCTGCATCTGGGGGGCGCTCGCACCGCCCTGTTTTCGTGGGCCTATGCCCGCCATAACGCGGGCACCTTCGTGCTTCGCGTCGAAGACACCGATCTGGAGCGCTCCACGCCGGAAGCCGTGCAGGCGATTCTGGACGGCATGGAATGGCTGGGACTGACGCCCGACGAGGGCCCCTTCTATCAGATGCAGCACATGGATCGCTACCGCGAAGTGATCCAGCGGATGCTCCAGGAAGGCACCGCTTACCACTGCTACTGCACCCCGGAAGAAGTCGAAGCCATGCGCGAGAAGGCGCGCGCCGCCGGACTCAAGCCCCGCTACGACGGGACCTGGCGCCCCGAAGCCGGCAAGGTCCTGCCTGCCGCACCTTCGGACCGCAAGCCGGTGGTGCGCTTCCGCACCCCGCAGGACGGCGTGACCGGCTGGAACGATATGGTCAAGGGACCCATCACCTTCGACAACACCGAACTCGACGACCTCATCATCGCCCGGCCCGACGGCACGCCGACCTACAACTTCTGCGTGGTCGTCGACGACTGGGACATGCGGATCACGCATGTGATCCGCGGCGACGATCATGTGAACAACACCCCTCGCCAGATCAACATCCTGCGCGCGCTGGGGGCCGAACCACCGGTCTATGGACACGTTCCCATGATTCTCGGTCCCGACGGCGACAAGCTTTCCAAGCGCCATGGCGCGGTCAGCGTCATGGAATACGACAAGGCGGGCTACCTGCCCGAAGCCATGGTGAACTACCTGGCGCGACTCGGCTGGAGCCACGGCAACGATGAACTCTTCACCCGCGAGCAACTGGTTGAATGGTTTGATGCGCGCAGCCTTACCAAGTCAGCCGCGCAGTGGGATCCCAAGAAGCTGAACTGGGTGAACGCCCACTACATCAAGCATATGTCCGATGCAGAGCTGGCTCGGCGCGTTGCGCCGCGTATCCGAGCCTTGGGCGGTGACCCTGCCGCGGTCGAACTCCCGCAAGTCATGGCTTTGCTGAAAGACCGTGCCGAAACCCTCAATGAAATCGCCGAAGGCGCCCTGCTCTTTTGCACGCCCTTTGCACCGGCAGAGGCCGAACTGCTGGAACAACACGTGGACGAAGACGCGCGCCGCCTGCTTGCCGACTTCGCTGCTCAGGCGCGATCACTCCCTGAATGGACGACCGACGCGCTGGACAAATTGATCAAATCGCTGTTGGCGGCGCATGGCGTGAAGATGCCCAAGCTGGGGATCCCGCTACGGCTGGTAGTGACCGGCCGCAAGCAGACGCCGTCTATCGGCCATGTGCTCGCAATTCTGGGTCGCGAACGTGTATTGGAACGCTTGGCCGCCTTCTGACGTTCCGGCTTTCCGGCCTTAGGACTTCCCGACCTTCTAACCTTCTTGCCACAGCCGCTGCCGGCTGCCGACCCTACAAGGGCAGCCGGTAGTCCGGCGGCATGCGCCGCGCGTCCAGTTTTACACCGTCAGGGGCATGCAGACCAAGGCGTTCGCCCCCTTCGCTCGTCAATTGATAGCGATTGACGTAAATGGGGTCCTCCAAGTCGACGGGGGACCCGTTGGACTCCACCGTGCGCAATACGATGATCTTGCCATCTCGGTGCCAGCAACCGGTTTCGGCCAGGCTTTGGGGCGCTTTGCGCGGCCTGCTGAGCTGTTCGGAATAGCTCATGGTGCCATCGGCCCGAAGCGAGAACAGCGTGCGCAACTCTCCTGTCACCCCTGAAATACGACGCACACTCAACCAATTCCCGACCAGGGATTCATCGGGCGCAGCGGCCGCACATTCGGGTCCAACGGGCGCCTGCGCCTGCTTGGGCGGACTGACAGCGCAGCCAGCCAATACGGCGGCCGCCAGTCCTAAGGCGAAAAAGCGGGGAAGCCGGCCGGCTGGGGCAGCAACAGGCATGCGGACGGGCCGGTGCAAGGGCCCGAATCCAGATGCTTCGGACTTCAGAGATGCCATGGACTTCAGTGGCATGAAGAGCTCCTATTCCTTGATGGGAAGACGTATTTCGTTCTTGATTTCCCGCAGCGCCACAATGGTCCGCGTCTGACGCACCCCGGGCAGGTTGAACAGGAAGCGATGCAGGAAGGCATCGTAGGCTTCAGGGCTTTCAACCAATATCTTCAGCAGAAAATCGGAGTCGCCTGTGACAGCATGGCACTCGAGAATTTCCGGGGCGTTGCAGACGGCCCGCTCGAAGTTTTCCACCACTTCGGCGGCATGCCGCTCCAGGCTTATCTGCGTAAACATGCAAGTGCCGAGCCCGACTTTACGCCGGTCGACCCGGGCGTGATAACCCTGAATGACGCGGCCAGCTTCCAGTGCCTTGATGCGCCGCCATACCGGTGCGGCTGACAAACCTACCTGCTCTGCGGCGACTTGAGCCGATATTCGGGCGTCCGCCTGTAGCGCTTTGAGAATGCGCAAGTCCATCTTGTCCATATTGGCTCCTCCGCGCTATGTTTATTTCGTTTTAGAGGGATTCTACGGCAGCATTACGCAATAAACGTCGGCCTTCCTATGCCTATCATGGTAATGAAGGAGGACGTACCATGACCGCCGTACTGAAACCTCACGCTCAAGCCTACCGCTTGCAGGACAACCTTGTCTCGCAGCGGGAAAGGATATTCCTCACGGGAACGCAGGCACTGCTGCGAATGCTTTTCAGCCAGCGACGGCGAGACCGCGACGCCGGCCTGAATACCGCCGGCTTCGTCAGCGGCTACCGCGGCTCGCCACTGGGCGGTGTCGACCAGGCCATGTGGCGCGCGCAGGCGCAGCTTGACGCCCATGACATCCGCTTCATTCCCGCCATCAACGAAGACCTGGCTGCGACGATGGTCATGGGTTCGCAGCAGGCCGGTTTGCATGCCCGACGCACGGTCGATGGTGTGTTCGGCATGTGGTATGGAAAGGGCCCGGGAGTGGACCGCGCCGGAGACGCACTGCATCACGGCAACGCGGCAGGCGCCTCGCGCCACGGAGGCGTGCTGCTGATCGTGGGCGACGACCATACCGCGGCGTCATCCTCCATTCCCCACGCCAGCGACGCTACGCTGGCTTCGTGGCGGATTCCCGTCATACACCCCGCCAGCGTCGAAGACTACGAGCATTTCGGCCTGTGGGGGTGGGCCTTGTCCCGGTTCTCGGGCGCCTGGGTGGCCTTGAAGGCAGTGACTGAAACCGTGGAGAGCGGGCGCAGCTTCGTGCCATCGACCGTCCCGGAGTTTGCCATGTCAGCCGAGGCCTTGCGGCGGCACCGCCGCGAATACAGTGCCCGTGAATTCCTGACCCCGGCGATCGAGGAACGCATGGAACAGCGCCTGGACGCCGTGCGGCTCTTCAGCCGCCACCACCCGCTGGACAAGCTGCTTGATACCGCAGCGAAGGCGACGCTCGGCATCGTCAGTGTCGGCAAGGCGGCGCTGGACACGGTCGACGCGCTGGCCCGATTGCGTGCCGCGCATCCGGCTATGCCGGCCATCCGGCATCTGCAGATCGGACTGGTCTGGCCTCTGGACACCGTAGCGGTCGCTAACTTTGCCCAAGGCTTGCAACATGTGCTCGTGGTTGAAGAGAAGGGGGCTATGGTCGAGAGCCAGATCAAGGACTTCTTCTTCAATGCCTTTGAGCGGCCTTCCGTACATGGCAAAAGGGATCGCGACGAAGCCACGCTCGTGCCGGCAGCCGGTCCGCTTACCCCGGGCCAGCTGGCTCATGCGCTGCTGAGGTGGCTGGAACAGCACGCAGGCCTCCGACTGACTGACCCGACGACGCATGCCTCGCCCGTTCCCCAAGACATTGCCCTGCGCAAGCCTTATTTCTGCTCTGGATGTCCGCACAGCAGCTCCACGCGCGTGCCCGAAGGTAGTCAGGCATTGGGAGGCGTGGGCTGCCACTACATGGCCACATGGATGGATCGCGGCACATCGGGCCTTACGCAAATGGGCGGCGAAGGAACGGATTGGGTCGGCCTGGCGCCGTTCGTGGACAGCGGCCATGTTTTTCAGAACATGGGAGAAGGCACCTACTTTCATTCCGGTCTGCTTGCGATCCGACAAGCCGTGGCGGCACGCGTGGACATGACCTACAAAATCCTGTTCAACGACGCCGTGGCCATGACGGGGGGCCAACCTGTCGATGGCCCCATTTCTGTGCCGGGCCTGTGCCAGCAACTGCTTGGCGAGGGGGTGAGCCGGGTAGTGGTAACCACCGACGAACCCGAGCGCTACCGACACATCGAACTGCCCGCCGGCATACGCGTGCATCACCGGCGAGAGCTCGACGTCGTGCAGCAGCTTTTGCGAGATACCCCGGGCGTCACAGTACTCATCCATGATCAGACCTGCGCGGCGGAGAAGCGCCGGCGCCGCAAGAAGCAGCTCATGCCCGAACCATCACGGCGGCTGTTCATCAACGCCTCTGTCTGTGAAGGCTGCGGCGATTGCGGCATCCAGTCCAACTGTCTGTCGATCGTTCCCATCGACACGCCCTTCGGGCGCAAACGCGCCATCGATCAGTCGTCGTGCAACAAGGACTACAGCTGTGCCGACGGCTTTTGCCCCAGTTTTGTCTCGGTGGAAGGCGGCAGGGTGCGCGGCAAACCGTTTGCCATGTCGGAGTCCCATCGGGTCCGGCTCTCGGCACTGTTGGAACGCATCCCCCCTCCTACCGGCACCGCCCCGCGCGACTGCAGCATCATCGTCGCGGGCGTAGGCGGCACGGGAGTGGTCACCATCGGCGCGATCGTTTCCATGGCGGCTCACCTGGAAGGCCGCGCCGCATCGGTGCTGGACATTACTGGCCTGGCACAGAAAGGCGGCACCGTGATCAGCCATGTGCGTCTGGCCGCCGGTACGCAAGCGACCGGTCCGGTACGCATCGACGTGGCGGGGGCTGATACCGCCGTCCTGTGCGACGGCGTGGCCGCCCTGAAGCCCGAAGCTTGGCGAGCGCTCGCGCATGGCCACACCACCACGGTGCTGAACACCTATCTGGCGCCTCCCGCCGAATTCACGCGCGACCCGGACGCGGGCCATGATCCCGGACGGGTGCGAGATCATTTGCTGCGCGCCGTGGGCCACGAACACCTGCACGTGTTCGACGCGCATTCATTGGCCGAACGGCACCATGGCGACGCCATTCTTTCCAACATGATCATGCTGGGCCATGCCTGGCAGCTGGGAGCTATCCCGGTGGGGGCGGACGCCATACGGCGCGCCATCGAGCTCAATGGCGTGAGTGTCGAGTCCAATCTGCATGCCTTTGCTTTGGGGCGGCTGGCTGCCTGGCGACCGGAAGCGCTGCAAGAGACCTTCGCCCCCGCCCCATTGGCAACGGCAACGGCAACGGCAACGGCAACGGCAGAAGATACGCTGGAAGACCTGATGGAACGCAATACCGAGGCTCTGACCGAGTACCAAAGCCCCGCCTACGCCCGCCGCTACAAAAAAGCGATCTCCCAGATTCACGAAGCCGAACGTCGCCTATACCCGCATCGCCCGCCCCGGCTCGCGATGGCCGCCGCCCGTTCCCTGTATCGCCTGATGGCGATCAAGGACGAATACGAAATCGCCCGTCT
>JAEWFK010000088.1 GCA_023388835.1 Pseudomonadota bacterium
TGCTCGAGGCTGCCGTACTCGTCATCTATGCCTTGTATCGCCAGGACAGGGCACTGAATGTCGTCCAGGAAGGCTTCTATGTTCCATTGTCGGAAGGATGGCGTCAGCCAAGTGTCGTTCCAGGCCCAGAAGACGGAATCTCCGTCGATGTGATGTCGGGCGAGCCGCGCCGGGAATTCCGTGGAACGATAGACGTCGCGCGCCTTGCGTATGCCTTCCACCGTGATGTCCTCAACGAAGATGTGCGGTGCGGCCACGGCGATGGCCAGTGCCTTATCAGGGAACATGGCCGCATGCAGCAGGGCGATCGAGCCGCCGTCGCTATGGCCGAAGAGTATTGGCCGTTCTTCTTCAAGGCCCAGTGCGTCCATCAGCGCGGGTAAGGCATCGAAGGCCTGAACGTGAAGGTAATCGTCGCCGCGTGTTTCATCAGTGGGGCGGGGCGAGCTGTTGCCGTAGCCGTAACGGGAATACACGAGGCCACGGCATCCCGTCGCTGCGCAGACCTGAGCGGGCCAGTCCCGCCACATCGAGATTGAGCCCAGGCCCTCATGCAGGAAGATGATCAGTGCCCGGTCACTGCGTTCGGGCGAGATCCATTGATACTCAATGTCGATCTTTTTTCCCATGCTACGGATCTCCACCTTTGAGGGGGCGTCCGTGTTGACGAGGTCGTTCATCCGCTGCTCCTGTCGGCCCGCTTCCGTGGTATGGTCGTTGGCGGCCGATATTTTTTATCAAGATTTCCGCTCATTGTATCTGCCTGGTATCGCTATCCGTTACGGCGCTCAGGCACAAGCGGTGAACGATCGTGCTCGGCCCGGCAACTTCCATCGGAACAATATCGAACATGAAATTCAAGGATTTCGAGGTCGGCATGGTGATCACCCATCCGCCCGTCGTGGTCACTCGCGAGGAAATGCTCGCCTTCGCGCGTTCCTATGATTCGCAGCCCTTCCACGTTGACGAAGAGGCCGCTCGGGAAAGCCGCTGGGGCGGTCTGATCGCCAGTGGCTGGCTCACTTGCGGCATTGCCATGCGTATGATCTGCGACGCGGCGCTGGACGGTTCCGAATCATTCGGTTCGCCGGGCCTGGAACGCGTGCGGTGGCCCAAGCCCGTGCGCCCGGGCGATGCCTTGCGACTCGAAGCCACTGTCGATTCGAAACGTGTTTCGTCCACCCGGTCCGACCTTGGCATCGTGCGCTGGACCTGGCGTATGTACAACCAGGAAGACGATATGGTCCTCGAGCTCGAAGTGACGAATATGTTCGAGCTGAGCGGCGAAGAAGGCTAGAGGATCTTGCTGCGGACCACGATTCCCGCAACATGGAAATCGTGGTCTGACCCCGACCTTCCGGTTTAGAAGAAGGCCTGAAGGCCTGTTTGGGCGCGGCCCAGAATGAGGGCATGGACGTCGTGCGTTCCTTCGTAGGTGTTCACGACTTCGAGATTCACCAGGTGGCGCGCCACACCGAATTCATCTGATATGCCGTTGCCGCCCAGCATGTCGCGCGCCAGGCGCGCGATGTCCAGTGCTTTGCCGCAGGAGTTGCGTTTCATGATGGATGTGATCTCCACCGCAGCGGTGCCTTCATCCTTCATGCGACCCAGGCGCAGGCAGCCTTGCAGTCCGAGCGTAATCTCAGTCTGCATGTCGGCGAGCTTCTTCTGGATAAGCTGATTCTGGGCCAGCGGGCGGCCGAACTGCTTGCGATCAAGCGTGTACTGGCGAGCGGTGTGCCAGCACGATTCGGCGGCGCCCAATGCACCCCAGGCGATACCGTAGCGTGCGGAGTTCAGACAGGTGAAGGGGCCGCGCAAGCCGCTGACGCCGGGCATCATTGCATCGGCCGGCACATCGACTTCATCCATCACGATTTCTCCCGTGATCGATGCGCGCAGGCCTACCTTGCCATGAATGGCGGGAGCGCTCAGTCCCTTCATGCCTTTTTCAAGGATGAAGCCGCGGATCTTTCCGTCGTCGTCACCGCCGACCACCTTGCCCCACACCACGAACACATCGGCGATGGGGGAGTTCGTGATCCACATCTTGCCGCCCGTCAGGCGGTAGCCGTCAGCGGTCTTTACCGCGCGGGTCTCCATGCCGTTGGGATCTGAACCGTGATTGGGCTCGGTCAGGCCGAAGCAACCGATCCATTCCCCACTGGCCAGCTTGGGAAGATACTTGCGCTTCTGTTCTTCAGTACCGAACTCGTTGATGGGCACCATTACCAGAGAGGATTGCACGCTCATCATGGAGCGATAGCCCGAGTCGATCCGTTCCACCTCGCGGGCGATCAGTCCATAGCTCACGTAATTCAGACCGGCACCGCCATAGGCTTCCGGAATGGTCGCTCCCAACAGGCCGAGCTCGCCCATCTCGCGGAAGATGGCGGGATCAGTCTTCTCATGGCGGAAGGCTTCCAGTACCCGCGGCGCGAGCTTGTCCTGGGCGTAGGCATGGGCCGCATCGCGGATCATGCGCTCTTCCTCGGTCAGTTGCGTATCGAGGAGCAAGGGGTCTTCCCACTTGAAAGAAGGTGCTGCGGACATGAGTTTTCCTGTAATGATCGGGTTTCGATGAATGGGATGGGCGAGGCGCCGGTTCAGGCGAGCGCCTGCTGCCGGATGGCGCTCAGGCTCTGGCTCGGCGTGATGGCTTCCGGATCCAGCAGACAGTGCAGGATGGCGGGCTTGCCGCTGGCCAATGCGCGTTCGAAAGCCGGCGCGAAGTCGGCCGTGGTCTCCACCCGCTCGCCGTGGCCGCCAAAAGCCTGCGCATAGGCGGCGAAGTCCGGGTTGCGCAGGGCGGTTGCAGATTCCCTTCCCGGGTAATGGCGTTCCTGGTGCATGCGTATGGTGCCGTACATGCCGTTGTCGATCACGAGGACCACGATGGGCAGGCTGTACTGAACCGCTGTGGCGAACTCTTGTCCATGCATCATGAAGCAGCCGTCGCCGGCAAAGCACACCACGCTGCGATCGGGAAACATGCGCTTGGCGCCCACGGCCGCCGGCAATCCATAGCCCATGGAGCCCGAGGTCGGCGCCAGCTGTGTGCCGAAGCGCGTAAAGCGGCGGAAGCGGTGCAGCCAGGTCGCGTAATTGCCCGCGCCGTTGCAGAGAATGGCGTCGGGCGGCAACCGTTCGTTGAGCCAAGACATGACCTCGCCCATCTGCAGTTTGCCCGGGTGGGTGATGCGGCCCGGGTCCGTCCATGTCTGGAAGCTTGCGCGCATGGTTGCCAGGGCAGGCGCCCAGGGCGCCTGGTTCGTGGCGGGCCGGAGCTGCTCGAGCGCCTCGCAGAAAGCGGCCGGGGAAACGTTCATCGCCACATCGGCGATATAGACGCGGTTGAGTTCGTCGGAGTCGGGGTGCACATGCACCAGCGCTTGCCGCGGCTTCGGGATATCGAGGAGGGTGTAGCTCTGACTCGGGATTTCGGAAAAGCGGCCACCCACGAGGAGGATGAGATCGCTGTCCCTGACATACTGCATGAGTTGCGGGTTGCCGCCCAGGCCGATATCGCCGATGAAGCAGGGATGATCGGCGGAGAACAGCATTTGCCTGCGGAACTGTACGGCAACCGGCAACTGCCAGGCGCTGGCGAAGGCTTCGAACCGGGCGACGGCGTCGGCATCCCAGCGGCTGCCACCCAGGATCGCGAGCGGCTTCTTGGCACGCGACAGCTGCGCGACAAGGGCCTGCAGCTGGGGGGCGGTCGGCGCGCTCTCGGGGACACTATAGTGGGGGGCGTCTGCCACCTGGACGGTCTCGGTCAGCATGTCTTCCGGAAGTGCAATCACCACAGGGCCAGGTCTGCCAGAGGTCGCCACATGAAAGGCTCTGGAAACCAGTTCTGGAATCCGCTCAACCTGATCGATTTCAGTGACCCACTTTGCCTGCGATCCGAAGACGGCGCGATAGTCCATTTCCTGAAAGGCTTCGCGTTCCCGCATGCCGCGTTCGATTTGGCCCACAAAGAGAATCATGGGCGTGGAATCCTGGCTGGAGATGTGCAGGCCGGCCATGGCGTTGGCGGCTCCGGGGCCCCGCGTGACCATGCAAATACCAGGCTGACCGGTCAGCTTGCCATGGGCGTCGGCCATCATGGCGGCCCCGCCTTCCTGGCGGCACACCGTGACCTCGATGCTATGGTCGTGAAGACCATCAAGGACGGCGAGGTAGCTTTCGCCGGGGACGCAGAATACATGGCGCACGCCGTGAGCGGCGAGCTGGTCTACCAGAATATGTCCGCCCATTCTGCTGAGGGGCGAGGAGTGCGTGGCTTCGTTCATGGTGTCAAGAATATGTGCGCTGGACGCACAATGCAATTGATAAAATCTCACATCGTCTTGCCTAATTTGCAAGACGCCGTCCCGCAGGCATTCTAGCGTTCGCGCGTTCGTACCGGAAGGATCATGAGGAATGGAATCCCGAATCTCGGGGCATTGCAAGCATTTGAAGCCACCGCGAGGCTGGGCTCTTTTTCACGCGCCGCCGAAGAGCTTTCTCTGACGCATAGCGCTGTCTACCGTCAAGTGGCGGGCCTGGAAGAACGGCTGGGCGTGGAATTGTTCACTCGGGTCAGGCGACGGGTCATGCTGACTGAAGCCGGAGCCGAGTACGCCGCCCGCGTGCGCCATCATCTCGATCAGCTTGAAAAAGACACATTGGGATTGATGTCGCGTGCCGGCGTGGGGCGCAATCTGCATGTGGCGGTGCTGCCCACGCTGGCCACGACCTGGCTGCTGCCGCGTCTCGCTGGTTTCTGCAGGGAGCGTCCGGACATCACGGTCAGCTTGTCGGTGCGCACCTTGCCGTTCCAGTTCAATGACCAGCCGTTCGACGCCGCCATCTACCACGCCGAGCAGATGTGGCCGGGAACCCGAGGCATCAAGCTCTTTGATGAGGGCGAGTTGCTGCCCATCTGCGCGCCTTCGATGCTCACCGGGCGCGGCGACGCAGACGCTGCTCTCTCTCAGATGACGCATCTGCACACGACTTCTCGTCCCGACGCTTGGCGGCGCTGGTACCAAGCGCAAGGACGTGAATACCTGCCGACCATGAACGCCGGTCCCCGCTACGAGTTGTTCACGATGTCGCTGGCGGCCGTGAAGCAGGGGATGGGGGCGGCGCTGATCCCTCGCTTTCTCGTACAAGACGCCTTGGACGCCGGGGAATTGATCATGCCGGCAGACCGGGGCTTGCAGGTCGAGGAAGCCTATTACTTCAGTTACCCTGTTGCCAATACGCCCGGCGACGCGCTGCGCGACCTTGAGAAATGGCTGGAGGAGTCGACGGCATGAGCACACATCTGAAGGAAGTTCGGGCCTTGCGTGGCGCCGCCGTGGCAGGCGGCGCGGGCTGGTGCAAGGCGGCGGCCGGCATGCTGCTGGCGGCCGTGATCGGAGCGCCCGGTGTAATGGCTCAGGAAGCCGCCCTCGGAGCGCCCGATGTAATGGCTCAGGAAGCGCGTATCGGTGCAGGGGCCTTCAAAGACATCAACCCCGAAGCGTCCACCACGCACGCGCCGGCTTCCAAGCAGGCGGTCGTCGCAACGGACTACATGATCTCGGCGGCGAACCCGCTGGCCGCGCAGGCGGGCGCCGCCATGTTGGAACAAGGCGGTTCAGTGGTCGATGCGGCCATTGCGGCGCAACTGGTGCTGGGGCTCGTTGAACCGCAATCGTCCGGTTTGGGTGGCGGCGGCTTCGCGCTGTTGCACCGTGCAGGACATTCCGACGTCCATGCCTACGACGGCCGCGAAACCGCGCCGGCCGCCGCCCGTCCTGATCGCTTCATGCAGGCGGGCCAGCCGGTGGACTTTTTCGATGCCGTCGATAGCGGGCTGTCGGTTGGCATCCCCGGTCTGGTGCGGATGCTGGCCGATATGCACGTCGAACATGGGAAACTGCCATGGTCCGCGTTGTTCGAACCCGCTCGTCGCTTGGCGACAGAAGGCTTTCCTGTGTCGCCGCGGCTGCACGCATTATTGGCGGAGTCAGAAGGCCTGAAGGCCAGCCCCAGCGCCGCGCCTTATTTCTACGATGCCAACGGCCAGCCCTGGCCCGTGGGGCACGTGCTGCGCAACCCCGCTTACGCTCGGGTGCTCGAACGCCTGGCAATGGACGGAGCGTCTGCTTTCTACGAAGGGGAACTGGCTGAAGACATGGTGCAGGCCATTGCCGGCCATGCTGTTGCGGGCGATTTGAGCACAGACGATCTGGCTGGCTACCGCGCGATTCGGCGCCAGGCCGTGTGCGCCGAGATCGCGGTCTATCGCTACTGCGGCATGCCGCCGCCCAGCTCGGGCGGCGTAGCCGTCATACAAATGATGTC
>JAEWFK010000099.1 GCA_023388835.1 Pseudomonadota bacterium
GTGCCGGAAAGGCGGCAGGAACTGACTACCGAAGGCGGATTGGATATCGTCACCCATTTCGACGCGGTGCGCGATGCCGTTTCGCGCCTGCACGACGCCGGGATCCGCGTGTCGCTGTTCATCGACCCCGAAGTGCCTCAACTCGAAGCGTCCGAGCGCAGCGGTGCGACCGTGGTCGAACTGCACACAGGCGCATACGCCGAAGCGGATGCCGACCCTGCCGCCCGACAAGCTGAGCTCGAACGCTTGCGCCGGGGCGTTGCGCATGGGCTCTCGCTCGGTCTTCGTGTCAACGCCGGCCACGGCCTGCATTACACCAACGTGCAAGCCATCGCGGCGATCGAAGGGATAGCCGAACTGAATATCGGGCATGCGATCGTTGCGAGAGCCGTATTCGACGGCTGGGAGAAGGCGATCCGCGACATGAAGGCGGAAATGATCATCGCGCGCCGTGCCGCCGCTGCAGGGGAGCAGCACTGATCTGAATCGTTCTCCTTCACCGCGTGAATCCGATCATGCCATCAGGAAGAAATATGTCTGAAACTGCTTTGCAATTCCTGCTTGACCGTCAATCCGTGAAGTTCGTGCGGGCCCCCGGCCCAAACGAAGAACAGCTTTCTTTGATACTGCAAGCCGCCATGTCGGCGCCTGATCACGGCAAGCTGAGACCCTGGCGTTTCTCGCTGATCCGCCAGGACGTCATGCAGTCCTTTGTCGACAAGCTGTTCGCAACCGCGCAGGCTTCCAGTAAGCCGATTCCGGCCAATAAAGAGGAAAACGCACGCCGCTGGCTGCAGGAGGTCCCGCTGTTGGTCGCCATGGCCTGCCATCGCGATCACAGCGTGTCCAAGATCCCCGAACACGAACGCATGCTGGCCGTGGGCGCCGCCGCCATGAATATGCTGAACGCCGCGAATATGCTGGGTTTCGGTGCTTTCTGGAGCACTGGCCTGGGCACTTACATCGACGAAGTCAACGAGATGCTCGGCTTTGATCCCCTGGATTACCGTTTCATGGGCTATCTCGCCATTGGCACGCCGATCGATGAGACCTTCCGGATGACGCGTCCCGATTACCGTCAGTACGTGAAGGAATTCCGTTCATGAAGACATTGAAGGTCGATGTTGCCGTCATCGGCGCGGGAAGCGCCGGCATGAGGGCTTGGCGGTCTGCAGTACAGCAAGGTGCTCGTGCGGTGCTGATCGAAGACGGGCCTTACGGAACCACCTGCGCCCGCGTGGGTTGCATGCCTTCCAAACTGTTGATTGCCGCCGCTGAGGCCGCGCATTGCGCGGCGCATGCTGCTCCGTTCGGCGTGCATGTGGAAGGTGTGCGCATCGACGGACGCGAAGTCATGGACCGCGTGCGCAGTGAACGCGATCGGTTCGTCGGCTTCTCAGTGCGCAGCGTTGAAAGCATGCCGGAAGAAGACAAGCTGCGCGGTCGCGCGCGTTTTCTGTCCGATACGATGCTCGATGTGGGCGGGCATACCTGCGTCGAAGCGCGCAGCGTGGTGATCGCCACCGGTACGCGGCCCAACATACCGGCGCAGTACCGCCTCCTGGGCGATCGCGCGATCGTGAATGACGACGTCTTCGATTGGACAAACCTCCCCAACAGTGTGCTGGTGGTCGGCGCCGGCGTCATCGGTCTTGAGCTTGGGCAGGCGCTGTCGCGCCTGGGTGTGCGTACCCGTATCTTGCAGCGCAGCCTGCATGTAGGGGGGCTGCGTGATCCGCTCGTCTACCAGAGCGCTCTGGCAGCATTCCAACAAGAACTCGATATTTGTCTGGAAGCGGCCATTCTCGATGTCCGCCGTGTGGGAGACGAGGCCGAAATCCGCTATCAATTGCCCGGTTCGGCGGAAGTGACCGAGCGCTTCGATTACGTCTTGCTTGCCGCGGGCAGGACACCGAATCTCGATGACCTGGGCCTGGAAAACACGAGTGCCCGACTCGACGCGCGGGGCATGCCGGCCTACGATGCAGCCTCTCTGCAGATTGGGGACACGCCCATTTTCATTGCGGGAGACGTGAACGGGGTCCTGCCCTTGCTGCACGAAGCTGCAGACGATGGCGCCATCGCCGGGCGTAATGCCGCGCTTTATCCCAAGGTGGAACCGGGCGAACGCCGGGCGCCGCTGTCCATCGTCTTCACCGACCCTCAGTTGGCAGCCGTGGGTCTGCGCTTCAACGAGCTACCTGCGGATGCCGCAGTGGGCGAAGTCGACTTTTCCAACCAAGGCCGTTCCCGCGTCATGCTCAAGAACCGCGGCAAGCTGCGCGTCTACGCGGAGCGGGGCAGCGGTGTTTTTCTCGGGGCAGAGATGGCGGGGCCGTCGATGGAGCATATCTCACATCTGCTGGCCTGGGCCGTGCAGCAGAAACTCACCGTGGACCAGATGCTGGCCATGCCCTACTACCACCCTGTGGTGGAAGAGGGGCTGCGCACCGCGCTGCAGCATCTGGCGGGGGAACTGGCCGGCTGAGGTTTTCAGCGGCCTTTCTGCGCTGCCAGGTAACGGTCGATATCCGCCGCTTCATGGCGTGCGTGCAGCTGCTCTGAGGGTTCGCCCTTCACGCTGTTGACCACGATACCGCGCTGTACCGCGGGCCGCTGCGCGACTTCGTCCACCCAACGTCGAACATGGGTATAGCTTTCGGCTTCGAGGAAGGTCGCCGCGTTGTAGGTGCCGCCGTTGATCAGGCCGCCGAACCACGGCCACGCCGCCATGTCGGCAATGCTGTATTCCTCACCGCCCAGATAGCGTGCTTCCGCCAAGCGACGATTCAGAACGTCGAGCAAGCGCTTGGTCTCCATGGTGTAGCGGTTGATGGCGTACTCGACCTTGACGGGGGCATAGGCATAGAAGTGGCCAAAACCGCCGCCTACAAAGGGGGCCGATCCTTGTAGCCAGAACAGCCAGTTCAGGGCTTCAGTGCGCCCCGCATGGCTGTCGGGCAGGAAACGGCGGAATTTGTCGGCCAGGTACAGCAGAATCGCACCGGATTCGAACACTCGCACGGGCTCGGATTCGCTGTGATCGACCAATGCGGGAATTTTCGAATTCGGATTGATCGCGACAAAGCCGCTGGAAAACTGATCTTGTTCCATGATGCGGATCAGATGAGCGTCGTACTCAGCCGCGCCGACGCCTGCTGCCAGCAGTTCCTCGAGCATGATGGTGACTTTCTGCCCATTGGGCGTGGCCAACGAATACAGCTGCAGAGGGTGCTTGCCTCGCGGCAGTTCGGCCTCGAAACGGGCGCCCGCCTCGGGCCGATTGATGCTTCCGAAGCGTCCGTCCTGAGTTTCGGGCGCGGCCCAGACTCTCGGCGGTTGGTAGTCGTTGGCTTGTGTCATGATCGTCCCTCTTTGTTTTCAGGAAGCAGGCTGCGAACGGCAGTAGTCAGCTTCTCCACGGATTCCCCGTCCGAAGCGAGCATGCGAGCCTTGCCGGTCGCATCGAAGATATAGATGCCGCGGCTATGCGCCACTTCGTAATCGCCGGGGTCCTCACCGCGCGGCTTTTCGATCTGATACGCAACACGATAACGGCGGGCCAAACGCGAGATCTGCTTCTCGCTGCCCGTCAAGCCAATGGCGTTCTCGTCAAAGGCGTTGACATAGGCCTGCAGAATCTCGGGGGTGTCGCGGTGCGGGTCCACGCTGACGAATAGAATGCGTACCCGGTCGGCCTGTGTGCCCAGGGATTCCTTCACTTGCGTGAGTTGGGCCATGGTGGTCGGGCAGATGTCCGGGCAACTCGCGTAGCCGAAGAACATCATCACGACTTTGCCCTCGAAATCTTTCTCGGTCACGGTCTTGTCGCCCGCCGCCACGAGTTCAAAATCCAGGTCGGGCAGAAAGCCGCGTATGGGATGCACGGTGGAATTTGCGCCGGCAGCGTGTCCGGTCGAGGACGATTTCGCGCCAGGGAGGCTTTGCGGGTCGATGGCCTGAGCGAGGGCCGACGGCAAGGTCAGCGTGGCCAGCGGCAGGGCGACAGCCAGCCTTCTGGCCGCCGTCTTCAGCGTCGATACGCGAGACCTGGGGGCCAGGATTCTAAGACGGTTGTGAGCGTGAATTTTCATATGCGGTTCAGGGCCACGTTGCAGTGTCGGCCATGCCGCTATGGCGCAAGAGGGCTTCAAGCGAGGGTTCGCGTCCCCTGAAAGCCTTGAAGGATTCTGCCGCAGGGCGGATGCCACCGACCGCGAGAATCTCCCGCATGAAGCGGCGCCCGGTCTCGGCGTCCAGTGTATCGCGCATGCCGTCGCCGGCCGCTGCGGCGGCTTCCTCGAAAGCCGCATAGGCGTCGGCGGAAAGTACTTCAGCCCACTTATAGCTGTAGTAGCCCGCTCCGTAGCCGCCCGCGAACAGGTGAGAGAAATTGTGCGGGAAGCGATGCCACGACGGCGGAAACAGCACGGCGACTTCCTTGCGCACCTCGTCCAGTGTCGTCATGACGTCGGCGATGGCCAAGCCGCCGTCGCGTCGATGAATCAACATGTCGAAAAGCGCGAACTCGATCTGCCGCAACATCTGCATGCCGCTTTGGTAATTGCGGGCGGAAAGCATCTTGTCGTACAGCGCTCGGGGGAGAGGCTCGCCCGTATCGACGTGAGACGTCAAAGACTGTATGACCGACCATTCCCAGCAAAAGTTCTCCATGAACTGCGAGGGCAGCTCGATGGCGTCCCACTCAACGCTGGCGAAGGGGGATGCTGCGGGGTCGTCGACCTGGGACAACAAAGCGTGCAGGGCGTGCCCGCTTTCATGAAAGAGGGTGATGACGTCGTCGTGCGTCAGCAGGCACGGCCGGCCCTCTTGAGGACGCGAAAAATTGCAGGTCAGGTAGACAACGGGCGTTTGCAGCCCGGCGCCGCTGCGGCGCCGCGAGCGTTCGCTGTCGACCCAGGCACCGCTCTGCTTGCCTTGACGGGCGTACAAGTCGAGATACAAGGTGCCCCGGAGTTCGCCGCCCGCATCCAGCACTTGGAAAGCATGCGCATCGTCGTGCCAGACGGGTGTCTCCACGGCGCGTAGCTGGACGTCGAAGAGCCGGCCAACCACATCGAA
>JAEWFK010000104.1 GCA_023388835.1 Pseudomonadota bacterium
AGCGGAACGTTTGCTGCCTGGGCGTGGTGAATCGCTTCACGCGTTTGCGGCATGACGCCGTCGTCGGAGGCCACAACCAGAATCACGATGTCCGTTGCCTTGGCGCCTCGGGCACGCATCGCCGTAAAGGCCTCGTGACCCGGGGTATCCAGGAAGGTCACCATGCCGCGATCGGTCTTCACGTTGTAGGCGCCGATGTGTTGCGTGATGCCACCCGCTTCGCCGGAGGCGATCTTGGTGCGGCGGATGTAGTCCAGCAGCGAGGTCTTGCCGTGGTCGACGTGGCCCATGACGGTCACGACCGGCGCACGCGGCAGCGCTTCGCCCTCGACCACTTCAGCCTGATCCAGGAAAGCCTCGGGATCGTCGAGCTTGGCGGCGATGGCGGTATGGCCCAGTTCCTCGACCACGATCATGGCCGTTTCCTGATCCAGCACCTGGTTGATGGTGACCATCTGGCCCAGCTTCATAAGATGCTTGATGACCTCGGCGGCCTTCACCGCCATCTTGTGGGCGAGGTCGGCCACGGAAATGGTTTCGGGCACGTGTACTTCACGTGCAATGAATTCCTGGACCTGTGGTTCGCGACGCTCTTGCTGAGCATTGCGGCCGCCACGGCCACCGCGACCGCCGCCCTTGGACTTGCCGCCGGCGCGCCAGCCGTCACGGCTGGGTGCAGCGGGGGCAGCGTCCTTGGCTCCCGGTTTCTTGCGGCCGCTGTCTTCCGTCCAGGCGCCGGACTCCGGCGCCTTGAGCGGCTTCTTGGCATCTGTGGTGGCGGCCGGCTTGGCGTCCTTCTTGCCCTTGCCCGCCGGCTTATGCAGCGTGCCCGAAATGCCGCCTGCTTCCGGTTCCGGTGCCTTGAGCACCTTGCGGGGGCGGTTCAGCATGGCGCGCAAAGCGGCTGCTTCGGCTTCTGCAGCCTTGCGGGCCTTTTCGCGGTCGTCGTCCTGAGCGCGCGCAGGAGCAGCCGAGGAGCCGGCGGCCTGGCGTGCGCCCGGGGATTTTGCGGCAGCCGTACGTGCGGCGCCCGCAAGGGGGGCCGCAGGCTTGTTCCGCGTGTTTGCTGCGCCGGCCTGTACTTCCTTGGCGGGCGCCTTGTCTTCTTGCGGCGCGGCCTGTGCCGGTGCTTCCGCAGTCTTTTCCTGCACCAAGGGCGTTTCTTCCTTCACGGGCTCGGCCACGGGGGCTTCTGTTTGCTGGGCCGGAGCCGAGGTCTCTTGAGTTTGGGGGGCCACCGTAGCGGAGGCTTCTTCAGTTTGCGCCTGCTCTGCCTGAACTGGCGGCTGCTCTGCCGGCGCTCCGGATTCGGCGCCGGTAGCGGCCGTGGTCTCGGCGGGCGCGGTGGTATCGGCTGGAGCGGCCGCCGGGCTTTCCGGCGCTTGCGTCGCGGGTGCCGATTCGGCTTGCGTCGCGGGAGCCGATTCATTCACCGGTGCGGCGGGCACGGCAGCCGCTGCGGGCATGGCAGCCGCCGACCCCTCGGCCTGGCTTGCAGCTTCTTCGCCGGCTTGAGCTTCGGCACGGGCCTGTTCGGCGGCGCGCGCGGCTTCAGCAGCCAGCTCGCTGGTATCGCGCTTGACGAACACCCGCTTCTTCCGTACTTCCACCGGAATCGTGCGCGAACGACCCGAGCCATCCGCTTGACGGATCTCGGATGTCTGGCGGCGGGTCAGGGTGATCTTCTGACTTTCCGACGCCCCACGTGCCCGACGCAGCGACTCGAAGAGTTTCGCCTTGTCCGCTTCGGTGACGGGGTCGTCGACCGACTTGATGTCAACGCCGGCGGAACGCAACTGCTCCAGCAGTACGTTCGCGGGCATTTTCAGTTCAATGGCGAACTGGGCGACGGTGTTACTCGGCATTCGACTCTCTCTTGCTTGCTACTACTATTTTTCAATATGGATGGACCCGGCTATCACCTGACACATGTCAGGCCTCGTCATCGAACCAATGGGCTCTCGCTTTCATGATGAGCTCGCTGGCCGCTTCGGCGTCGAGACCGGTGATCTCGGCCAGCTCATCCGTTGCGAGTTCGGCCAGACTGTCGATATCGACAATTTCGTTCTCCGCCAGTCTTGCGACCAGTTCGGGGGTCAATCCTTCGATTTCCAGGAGGTCTTGCGCAGTATTCACGCGCTCTTCCTGGGCAATGGCCTCGGTCAGCAAGGCATTGCGAGCGCGCGTGCGCAGCTCGTTGACGGTTTCTTCGTCGAAAGCGTCGATGTCGAGCAGTTCCTGCAAGGGAACGTAAGCCACTTCTTCCAGACCAGTGAAGCCTTCGTCAATGAGGATGTCGGCCACTTCTTCGTCGACGTCCAGCCTGGTGATGAAAGTCTGGCGCAGCGTGCTGCGCTCTTCTTCCTGCCGGTTCTGGCTTTCTTCCGGCGTCATGATGTTGATCTGCCAGCCGGTCAGTTCGGAAGCCAGACGCACGTTCTGACCGCGCGCCCCGATGGCCTTGGGCAGATTCTCGGCGTCGACCACGACGTCCATAGCGTGCTTGTCTTCATCGACAACGATGGATTCGACATGCGCGGGCGCCAGCGCGCCAATCACGAACTCGGCGGGATCATCGGCCCAGAGCACGATGTCGACCTGCTCGCCACCCAGTTCGTTGCGCACCGCCGTGACGCGCGAACCGCGCATGCCCACGCAGGTGCCGATGGGGTCGATACGCTTGTCATAGGCGACCACGGCGATCTTGGCCCGAACACCCGGGTCGCGGGCGGCAGCCTTGATCTCGAGCAGCCCTTGTTCGATCTCGGGAACTTCATTCTCGAAGAGTTCCCGGATGAATTCCGGCGCAGTGCGCGACAGGATCACCTGTTGGCCCCTTGCGGCGTGATCGATCTTGGATACCCATGCGCGAATGCGATCGCCTACGCGAATGTTTTCGCGCGGAATCATCTCGGAGCGGGGCAGCCGTGCCTCGATCTTGCCGGTATCGACAATGACATCGCCCTTGTCCATGCGCTTGACGCTGCCCGAAACAATGGTCTCGCCCCGTTCCAGGAAGTCGTTCAGCACTTGTTCGCGTTCCGCATCGCGGATACGTTGCAGAATGGCTTGCTTCGCGGCCTGCGCTCCGATGCGGCCGAACTCTTCAGGCTCAAGCGGCTCTTCGATGTACTCGCCCTCTTCGATGCCGGGAACGATCTCCTGGGCGTCGCTGACCATTTCCTGGCGATCGGGCTCTTGCAGGCCGGCTTCGTCAGGCACGACGAGCCAGCGCCGAAAACCTTCGTGCTCGCCCGTCTGGCGGTCAATGGAGACGCGAATATCGGCGTCTTCCTTGAAGCGCTTCTTCATGGCTGAAGCCAGCGCATTCTCGAGCGCTCCGAACACCACTTCACGTTCGACATTCTTTTCACGCGCCAAGGCGTCGACCAAAAGAAGAATTTCGCGACTCATCGCTTTTTGCCCTTGAAATCTAAAATGGGATCCAGTTTGGCGCGCTCGACGTCATCGAACGTGAAACGAAGGACCTGGGTCTCGCCGGATTGGGTTTCGTATTCGAGGCTGTATTCAGTCGTGCCGGACTCGCCGCCTTCGGACGACGCTTGCAGAAGCCCCGAGAAGACCTTGCGACTTTCCACCGCCTGACGCAGCCGGACTTCGATCCGTTCGCCCGCAAAACGCAGGAAGTCTTCCGGCCGCTTCAACGGGCGATCGACGCCCGGAGAGCCAACTTCGAGGCGGCGGTAATCGATGTTGTCGACTTCGAACACCCGCGACAGGTGTTTGGAGACGCGTTCACAATCTTCGATGCGCACGCCGTCAGGCCGATCGATGGTCACTCGCAAGAGCCCGCCCGGGGCGCGTTCGACATCGACGAGTTCGACGTCCATGCCGACCAGTGCTTCCTGGGTCAGGGCGAATAGTTCTGCTGCCATAAAATCCAAAAAAAATGGGCTGCAAAGCCAGCCCACTGTTATCGCGCAACCCGTGGTCACCAAGCCGCTAGCCACATAGCCTGCAAGCTTGAAAGAGCCGATCCGGTCCGCCTTCGATATGTGCCGCTAAATTGTTGCCTTGCCAGACCGGGCGAACGCCGGATCCACCTAACAATATAGCTGTAAAGCGCTATATTTTAGCAGATTCCGGCGGAAATTTCCTGCAATCACCGGAACTTACCTAATTTACCCAGGTGGGACTCGTGGGCGGTGGCGCTACGCGGCTGCCAATCGTCGCCGCGACTGCCGGCCGAACGACCACGTGGCTGGCCACCCGATTGCGCACCTGACTTGGCCGGCTTGCTTTTGGGCCCGCTGCGGGCGCCCGGTCCGCGGCGGCGGCCGTCGGGATCCGCAGGTCCTTGCTTGCGATTATCTTGAGCGCCCTGCTTCTTGCCTTTTGCCGGCCCTTTGCGCTTGGCCCCTGCCGGCGCGGAGGGATGCCCGTTCGCAAAGCCTCCGGTGACCAGAAGCCCACTGCCGAAAGGGTCAGACGGTGACGAGGCGCGTACGGCGCGGCCGCCCGTCACCTTCCCGCGCCGGCCCATCTTGGCGCCGTTCATGCCGTTGCGCTCGGGCGTACCAAATCCCGGCGGCAAGGCGCTGTCGTGAGAAATAGGTTGCTTCTCGCGGCCGCGATCATCGCCGTCGTCTTCTTTGAGCAGACCCAGCTGAGCCATGATGGCCTGGGCCATGGTGGGCTCGAGCTCTTCCCAGCGACCGCGCCGCAGATTGCGCGGCAGCACGATCTCGCCAAAGCGGGTACGTATCAGCCGACTCACCGTGACTCCCGCCGCCTCGAACATGCGCCGGACTTCGCGATTCCGCCCTTCATTCAGCGTGACACGATACCAGCGGTTGCTGCCTTCGCCGCCCAGATGCTCCAGGCTGCCAAAACGCGCGGCGCCGTCATCGAGCTCGATGCCCTTGACCAAGCGTTGCTGCTGCTCGGCGTCCAGTTCGCCCAGTACGCGCACCGCATATTCGCGCTCCGCGCCGTAACGCGGGTGCATGAGCCGATTGGCGATCTCGCCGGAGGTGGTGAGAATCAACAGCCCTTCAGTGTTGAGGTCAAGCCGGCCGACCGACAGCCATTTGCCCACTTTTAGCTTGGGAAGCCGGGCGAAGACATTGGCACGGCCTTCTGGGTCGTCGTGACTGACGATCTCGCCGGCCGGCTTGTGATACAGGATGACGCGCGGCGGCTTTTTGGTGTTGACCCGGGCGATAAGCCGCCCATTGACGCGCACCTGATCATTAGCGCCGACACGTTGACCGATATGGGCCGGTTCGCCGTTCACCGACACACGGCCGGCGATGATGAGTTCTTCCATTTCGCGTCGCGAACCGATACCTGCTTCAGCCAGCACTTTGTGCAGCTTCGGCGTCAGGGCGTCGCTATTCAGGAATTTATCGAGCCGCTGAGGGAGCTGTGCAGTACGTTCAAGATAGGCAAGCGCCAGGTCGGCTTCGCGGTCGGTGTCTCCACCCTCGGGCTTGCGGCCCCGCTTGCGTCCCTTGGCCTGAGGCGCCGGCGAGCCGGCTGAACCCGCTTCGCGAGCCGGGTCGGCCACTGCAGGCCGCCTTGCCGACTTCCTGGGCGCAGACACTTTCGCAGGAGCAGCTTCAGGTCCTGCATCGACCGCCCCCCCGCCCGCGTCGATGGCGGGCGTCTTGCGCTTGCGCGGCGCGGACTTTCGGGCTCGGGCGGGTTTGGATGGTGTGTCGCCGGCATCTATATGGGCGGGAGCAGCCTGGCCTGCGGGCGCCGCTTCCGACGCTTCCGAAGCTTCCGCAGCGGCCTCACCGGTGGACTCTGCGCGACGGCGGCGGAAAGGCGTACGCAACTTGCGGCCCGGGCCGCGCGGTTTTGCCGCGCCAGAATCCGAAGCGCCACCCGCCGCGGATGCATCGGCGGCAGGCGCCGCCGTCTCGTTCGTATCAGTCATTTTCTTTCAGGTACTCCGTAGGAATTTCATTTTCTTCGGCTGGGACGTCCGGCGCTTCAAGCGCGTTGTCGACCGATTCCTGGGGCTCGGCGTCAAAAGCGAGCGCCGCCAAGGCTTCGGTGATGTCGGCATCAGCCAGGGGAGGCAGGTCATCGAGCGACTTCAGACCAAGGTCGTCCAGAAACTGGTGCGTGGTACCGAGCAGCGCCGGCCTGCCGGGCGCATCGCGGTAACCCAGAACTTCTATCCAGCCGCGCTCTTCGAGCGTGCGCACAATCTGGGTCGATACCGTGACACCGCGAATGTCTTCAATGTCTCCGCGTGTGACGGGCTGGCGCCACGCGATGATGGCGAGGGTCTCGAGGACGGCACGCGAATACTTGGGTGGCCGTACGGGATCAAGGCGGCTCAGGTAGCGCTGCATTTCAGGGCGGCTCTGAAAGCGCCAACCCGAAGCGACGCTGACGAGCGCCAGGCCCCTGTCATGCCAATCCAGCTGAAGCAAGCCTAGAAGGCGCCGCAGATCGTCGGTTCCGACGTCTTCCGTCATGAATAGCTTGCGCAGTTCAGACAGCGGCATAGGCTGATCCGCACATAATAGCGCGGTTTCCAGGATGCGTAACGTCTCGCCTTCAGTCATCGGTAAGCTTGTGGTTGAAACTTGCAATAAGGATTTATTCGGGTTAATATTTTTTCTTCAGACGCGGGGTGGAGCAGTCTGGCAGCTCGTCGGGCTCATAACCCGAAGGTCACAGGTTCAAATCCTGTCCCCGCAACCAGAATTACATGGCTTCCTAACGGGCCGGTCAACAACATGACCGGCCCGTTTTGTTTTGCCCGCCGCCCGGCCAGCCTGCTGTCCCGCGCTGAAACGCGCCCGCCAGGGCCTGACCGCGCTTGAACGTATCGGTAAAGACACGCCGCCCTTCATCGAACACGAATGAACGTTGGGGAAAGCCACGAAAGCGGAAGTCGGCATGTTCTTCATGATGACGGCGGCGACCAAAGCGCCTGCCATGTACCCCGCCGCCAAGACGGCAAGCCGTGGGAGTCGATAACGAAAACCGGATAAGCGGCGCCTGATACTGCCAGCCGGCCTGAACATCGGCAGACATTTCGATGCCGCGACGCAGCAGGGCTGACCCTTATTTGTTCTGTATATTGCGCTGTATTGCGAGGGCGAGGAATCGATGATGTTTCGCCCGGGCCAGAAGGAGGCTTGCCGGAATGCCGCCTTTTGCGGCCTGACGGACAAGAGGCGCGGCGACCGGCGAGTAAACCGGGCGCGCCGCCAGCTGGCAGTGCTGGGTTACATTACAGCATTCGGGCGCCGGCAATGCAAGCAGTTTGCGGTCGCGCCCAAGCAATTCTTCCCCGAGAGTTGCCCGACGACGACACGCCACGACATTGACCGCCGGCCGGACCCGTGTTCGAATGACCCGGGGAGGCCCTGTTTTCTTGTGAATTTCGAAGTCATCTGCCTGGATAGCATGGCGGCCGTGCCGGCCGGTGAATGGGACGCCCTCACGCATGGCCACCCTCTGCTCTCGCATGCCTACCTGGAAGCGCTCGAGTCGACCCATTGCGCGGTTCCCCGCACGGGATGGACGCCGCGGCACCTGATCTTGCGTCGGGGCGGCGCGGTCCGGGCGGCCATGCCACTTTACGCAAAGCTTCATTCGCGCGGCGAGTATGTGTTCGACCATGCCTGGGCGGATGCCTATGCACGCTACGGCATCGATTACTTTCCCAAACTGGTCTGCGGGATCCCCTTCACGCCCGTGCCCGGCCCCCGGCTGCTCGCCCATGACCAGAACGACCGCCACTTGTTGCTGGCGGCTGCGAAGCAGATGCTGCGCACGCACGGCTATTCGTCGCTGCATGTGCTGTTTCCGCACGACGATGACCTGCCGGCATTGCGTCAGGCGGGACTGCTTTTTCGCAGCAATGTGCAGTTCCATTGGCGCAACCGCGGCTACAAGGACATGGGAAGTTTTCTTGCCGCCCTCAGCCAGCCCAAGCGCAAAAAGCTGCGCCAGGAACGCCAGCGTCTCGCGTCGGCTGATATCCGGTTCAAGTGGCTCACGGGCCGCGAGATCAACAGCGACATCCTCCGCTTTTTATACCTTTGCTATGTTCAGACCTATCTGGAGCACGGCAACCGCCCGTACCTGAACCTGGACTTTTTTGAGCGCCTTCAAGACCGGCTTGCCGCTTCAATGGTCGTCGTGGTGGCTGAGCGACGCGGAATGCCCATTGCGGCCGCGCTCAATATCCGTCATGCGGACCGTTTGTTCGGCCGCTACTGGGGCAGCACGGAATCCGTACCGGGCCTGCATTTCGAGACCTGCTACCTGCAAGGAATCGAATACGCCATCGCTCACGGCATCGAGGTCTTCGAAGGCGGCGCACAAGGGGAACACAAGCTGGCGCGCGGCATGCTGCCTGTACAGACAGTTTCCGCCCATTGGATAGAAGACCCCGTTTTTGGTCCCGCGATCGCCGATTTCCTGCGCCAGGAGACCCCCTTTATCGACGAGTACATTGCGCAGCTGATGGCGCACAGTCCTTATCGCCAAACGACAGAAGAGGCACCGCCGCTTCCTGGTTCAAAAACAGCCGACCAATTGCCCCCCGCGAGCGCCGACCGTCTTTGAGGCGGGGGCCTTATTTGCGGGTTTTGTCCGTGTCGGTGGGCGGCGCACCAAAAGGAAAGACATTGAACATGCCGCGCGTCTGATCTTGCATCTGGTCCTGCATCTGAACGAACAGGTTCTTGCTTTGATCGATGTAGCTGTTCATCATGTTCTGCAGCACCGGAGTCTGCACGTTCATGAACTGAGCCCAGGCTTCCGGGCCGAAATGAGGGCCGTAAAGCCCCTTGGACTGTTCGGCAACGCGATCTTGAATCTCCATGAAGGTCTGGATATTCTTTTCCAGAAAAGCACCCATGACGCCCTGCATGGCGTGGCCGTAGAAGCGGATGATTTGTGAAAGCGCCGGTGCCGAAAACATGGGTACGCCCCCCGTCTCCTCTTCGAGGATGATCTGCAGGAGGATGCTGCGAGTGAGATCGTCGCCTGACTTGGCGTCCACCACCTGAAAGACTTCGTTATCGAGCACCAGTTGCTTCACATCAGCCAGGGTGATGTAGGTGCTGCTGCGTGTGTCATACAACCTGCGATTAGGGTATTTTTTTATGAGGCGTACAGCGGGTGTTGATTGGGTTTGCGTCATGACAGAAGCCGAAACGTTGAGCGGGATGCGCCGCCGCCCCACCAGGCGCGCGGACGCGTAAGGACGGGCTCGGCTCAGCCCATGTGCAGCCCGCCGTTGAGGGAAAAGTCAGCGCCGGTTGCGAAGCCGGAATGCTCGGACGCCAGCCAGCAGACAATGGATCCGATCTCTTCGGGGCCGCCGAGGCGTTTGACGGGTATGGTGGCAACGATTTTTTCGAGGACGTCGGGACGGATGGCGCGGACCATATCCGTACCAATATAACCGGGCGACACGGTGTTGACCGTTACGCCTTTGCTTGCGACCTCCTGGGCGAGCGCCATGGTGAAGCCATGGATGCCGGCCTTGGCGGTGGAGTAATTGGTCTGGCCGAACTGGCCTTTTTGGCCGTTGACCGAACTGATGTTGACGATACGGCCCCACTGCCTTTCCACCATGCCGTCGATCACCTGCTTGGTGACATTGAACAGGCTGTTCAAGTTGGTGTCGATGACGGCGCGCCAATCGTCGAGACTCATCTTACGGAAGAGGCCGTCACGTGTGATGCCTGCATTGTTCACCAGGACATCGATGGGACCGATCTCTTTTTCCACCTTCTGGAAGGCGGCGACCGTGGAGTCCCAATCGGACACATTACCGACCGAGGCGTGGAAGGTATAGCCCTTGGCGGACTGTTCGTCGAGCCACAGCTGAAAGTCGCGGCTGGGGCCGCAGCCTGCGACCACGGTAAAGCCCTGGTCGGCCAGCCCTTGGCAGATCGATGTGCCTATGCCGCCCATTCCGCCCGTCACATAAGCGATTTTCCCTTTCATCTTGCGATCTCCGATTCTTAGTGAAGAATTCATGCCGGGCATGGTTCTGGCGCGCGCCTAGACGGCTCTCACCCTAACATATGAGCCGGGCGCCGGCTCTATGGCCTTATGGCGGGCATTCCCGGGTTTGGCCGGCGCCTTGCGCATGGCCCCCGCGTGTTGCTGCAACCATTCGGACCAGTCTGTCCACCAGCTTCCCGCGGTTTCGGGTGCGCCGGCCAGCCAGGCATCTGCCGGGGCGGCCGCCTCGCCGGCATTCAGTGAGCCGGGCGTGGCCCAATAACCGCGCCGCTTCTTCGCCGGAGGGTTGACGACGCCAGCGATGTGGCCGGAAGCACCCAAGACGAAACGCCGCGCACCGGAGAGCAGATTGCAGGACGCGTAGGCGGCCGTCCACGGCACGATGTGGTCTTCACGCGAAGCAAAGACATAGGCCGGCATGTCCAGCGAGCCAAGGTCCAGGGCGTGATCTCCGACCGTGACTGCTCCTGGACTGCACAGGCGGTTTTCGAGATAGGTGTTGCGCAGGTACCAAGTGAAAAAAGGACCGGGCAGATTGGTTCCGTCAGCATTCCAGAACAGCAGATCGAAGGCCGCGGGTGTGATGCCCTTCAAGTAATTGTTCACCACGTAATTCCAGACCAGCTCCCCGGGACGCAAGAAAGAGAAGGTCGTGGCCAGTTCACGGGCGCTCATGAGCCCGCCCTGCGCAAGCTGCTGTTCCCGCATGCGAACGTGCATTTCATCGACAAAGACGTCCAGGACGCCGGTATCGGAGAAATCGAGCAGAGTGGTCAGCAAGGTGAGCGACGCGGCCGGCCGCTCGCCGCGTGCATGCGCCAACGCGAGGGCCGCGCCCAGCAAGGTGCCGCCCACGCAAAATCCCAGGGCGTTGACCTGCGGCTGGCCGCTGATGTCGGATGCGACCTGAAGTGCGCGCAGAACGCCTTCGTCGAGATAATCGGCCCAGGTGGCCTGGTCGGAATGATCGGTATCGGAGGGCAAGGGATTGCGCCACGACACCAGGAAGACGGTTTGCCCCTGCTCGATCGCATGCCTGACGAAGGAGTTTTCCGGCTGGAGATCGAGAATGTAATATTTATTGATGCAGGGCGGCACGATGACCAAGGGGCGCGCATGTACACGCGGCGTGAGGGGCGCGTACTGGATAAGCTGCATGAGCGGGTTCTGGTATACGACCGAGCCCGGCGTGGCGGCGACATTCCGCCCCAACTCAAAACCCGATTCGTCGGTCAGGCTCATGCGCCCTTTTTGCATATCTTGCAGCAGGTTCTGCACGCCCCGCGCCAGCGACTGCCCGCCCGTTTCGAACATGAGGTGCTGCACTTCAGGATTGGTGAGCATAAAGTTCGTGGGCGCCGTCGCTTCGAGCCATTGCATGACTGAAAAACGCAGGCGATTGCGCATGGACTCGGCGATATCGGCCGCGTCGACCATGCGATTCATGGCGCGTGCAGAAAGTAGCCAGACATGTGCATTCAGAAGCGCGAAGGGGTTGGCCTTCCAGGCATCCGACCGGAACCGCCTGTCTTGTGGGATTTCGAGGCGGCCTGTGCGCGCTTGCTCGAGAAGTTCTGCATATTCACGCGAGAACTCTGCCTGGATTTCAGCAAGCACTTCTGGCGTCAGGGGAGGCGACGCGGACCAGGGAGGGGAAAATGTGCTCACGATTTGATACACCCAGTAAAAACGCATCCAGTCGACTCTATGGTGGAATGCAAACCAGGGCGTGTCAATCAGGGTAAATTGGGACGCTCCGTCTGCCCGAAATCACCATGGTTCGCGGTTCTCAGGGTTTCCTGGATTTTCCAGCCAAGCGACCGTCGCCATCCTGCCGGTGGTGGACAAGCGCCGGTAGGAATAGAAAAGCTCGGCGCGCTCATAAGTGCACAAATTCGAAGGCTCGATAAGGTGCACGCCCATTCTTTCCAGGCGATGACACGCCAGCGAGGCCAGATCGGCCTGCCATTTGCCGGGCTTGCGGCCCGGCGCAAAATGAATCGAGGTCTCCGGGTCGGGCGTTACAAACGCGGTGCGCACGTCTTCTCCCACCTCGAAGTGTGTCTGTCCGATGCCAGGACCGATCCATGCCCGCCACGCGGGCACCTGCGGACGGCGCGACTTCAAGGCCGCCAGGGTCGACTCGAGCACGCCCGCCGCGAGCCCGCGCCAACCGGCATGCGCCACGCCCAGTGCAGTCCCGTCGATTGCTCCGATGACGATCGGCAGACAATCCGCCGTCATGATCGCCAGGACTCGGCCGGGCCGGGTCGTGACGGACGCATCCGCACGAGGGAACCCAAAAGCCCCTCCCACGCAGGACACGGCCATACCGGCTTTCCTGGGCTCGTCGGCATCCGCCACCTGGACACCATGCACCTGTTCCAGCCAGAAAGGCTCTGAGGGAAGAGCCGCCCGGAGCCGGCGCCTGTTTTCATGTACCGCTTGCGGGTCGTCGCCCGTATGGAGCCCCAAATTCAGCGACTGCGCTTGACCGCCGCTCACACCGCCGTATCGGGTCGTGCAGCCATAGCGGATGCCGGTCCAGGGTGATCCGGTGATCGGGAAGAGGTCCGGAGACTCGCTCACGCGTGCCATTGCACGCGGGCAAGAACAGACTCGAAGTCCGCCGGCAACGGCGCCTGGAAAGAGACCGAGCCCGAGCCGGCCGGATCATCGAATGACAGAGCGCGGGCGTGAAGCATCTGTCTTTGAGCGCCGCCTGCCATGCGTCCGCCGTACAGCACATCGCCGAGCAGAGGATGGCCCAGACTGCCTAGATGCACCCGTATCTGATGGGTACGCCCGGTTTCCAGGCGGCAAGCGACTTCGGTGACGGCTCCGGCCCCGGCTGCTTGTCCCTGGCGCAGCGAGTCGTAGTGAGTGATCGCGGGCTTGGGGGCGATCGGCCGCTCAACGGCCATACGTACCGGTACAGCCGGGTCGCGCCCAATCGGTCGCTCGACGGTGCCGCTGCCTTTGAGTTGCCCGTGAACCAGCGCCACATATTCGCGGTGTACGCTGCGGGCCTGCAACTGCCGCACCAGATGGGTCTGCGCTTCTTCGCTGCGAGCAACGACCATGATGCCGGAAGTGTCCTTGTCCAGGCGATGGACAATGCCGGCGCGCGGCAGCCGAGCCAGTTCGGGGTAGCGATGAAGCAGGCCGTTCAGCAGCGTGCCGTCCCAATTACCCGCACCTGGGTGGGTCACCAGCCCGGCGGGCTTGTCGACGACTATCCATGCCGCGCCCTCGGCAACGACGTCAAACGGTACGGGCTGTGGAGCGAAAGCGAGATCTTCAGGCGCCTGCTGCGGGTGGACGGTAATGACGTCTCCCGGCCCGGTGGCCTGGCGCACTTTGGCGGGCCTGCCGTTCAGCAGCACGTGTCCATCTTCTATCCAGCCCTGCAGGCGGCTGCGGCTATGTTGCGGCAATAGCTGCGCGAGGATTTTGTCAAGCCGGTCGGGCGCGGCGGTAACGCCCAGCCTGTATTCCAGGGGTTCGTGCTCACACATGATGTTCGATCATATAATTGTCCGGCTATGCTAACACCGAGGACGCCTACGTGACATCGACCCCCTCCACTGCCCTGCGTCGACTGCGACATGCAGCATTCATGCTTTTCATGGCTGCCTTGGTCGCCGGTTGCGGCACGATGCAACCCGAGAAGGACCCTACCGCCGGCTGGAGCGCTGAGCGTCTTTACCGTGACGCCCGCGAGTCCATGAGCGCAGGCAGTTGGAGCACCGCCCGAGAGCGCCTCGAAGCCATCGAATCACGCTATCCCTTTGGCACGTATGCGCAGCAGGCCCTGATCGACCAGGCCTACATTAATTGGAAGGACGAGGAGCCGGAGCAAGCGCTCGCCGCCATCGATCGTTTCGAGCAGCAGTACCCCAACCACCCCGGCAGCGACTACATGTTGTATCTGAAGGGGCTGATCACCTTCACGCCGCCCAGCGCGCCCTTCAGCCGCATCACCAAGCAGGACCCCGCGGAACGGGACCCCAAGGGCCTGAGGGAATCATACGAAGCCTTCAACGAGCTGCTGACCCGCTATCCGGACAGCCGCTACGCCGCCGACGCCCGTAAGCGTCTCACCTGGCTGGTGGACACCATTGCACGTAACGAAGTCTACGTGGCGGAATACTATTACCGCCGCGGTGCCTACGTGGCCGCCGCCAATCGCGCACAGACCGTCATCACAGACTTCGAAGGCGTTGCGTCTGCCGAGAAGGCGCTCTACATCATGTACATGTCTTACGACCAGCTGGGCCTGGAAGAACTACGCGATGACGCCAAGCGGGTCCTGGACCTGAACTATCCGGACAGCAAGTACTACACGCAGGGCCTGGATGAATCGGTGAGTTACTGGAATCCGATGAACTGGTTCTGAAAAGGCATGCTGCCATAAGCCGCAACGCAAGGCGGCTCATTTGGCGGCACGCTAGCCCGCTTCTTCTTCCAGCAGGCCCTTCGGGGCCTGTTTCCGTTCCAGGAAGCCGCATGCCTCAGCGACATCGCGCGTCCGCTTGAAAGGCGGCAGGCCGCGCCACAGCAGGCGCCCGTAGCGCTTTTCGACCATGCGCGCATCGGCCACCAGCAGCACCCCCCAATCGCGCTCAGTGCGTATCAGGCGCCCTGCCCCCTGCTTGAGTGCAATCGCCGCTTCCGGCAGCTGAAACTCCATGAAGGGATTGCCTCCTCGTTCGCGGCACGCGCGCAAGCGGGCTTCCAGCACCGGATCATCGGGCGGTGCGAAAGGCAGCTTGTCGATCGCCACCAGCGTGAGCGCATCGCCCGGCACATCGATGCCCTCCCAGAAGCTCGCGCTGCCCACCAGCACGGCGTCCCGTGCCTCCGCGAAGCGTTCGAGCAAGGCCCGACGCGACATGTCTCCTTGCCTGAGCAGCAAGCGCTCGATGCCTTGGTCTTCGAAATGCTCTTCAAGCAGATCGGCGAGGTGATCCACGGACCTGAGAGTGGTGCACAGTACGAGCACACCGCCCGGGCAGGCCTGGATGAGCGGCAGCAGCATGTCCGCGAAACGCGGATTGAAGTCGCGGGAGTGCGTTTCAGGCAGACCGGAGGGCACGCACAGCAAGGCCTGGTTCGCATAATCGAACGGTGATTCCCAGCGCGCAGTTCGCGCTTCCCATAGCCCGAGCTGTCGAGTGAAATGGCCAAAGTCCCCATACACCGAAAGCGTGGCCGATGTGAATACCCACGCCTGATCTTTGGGACGGTAACGCGAAAAAATATTCGCAACCGAAAGCGGCGCGCTATGCAGGCGCAAATGATGGGTGCCGTGCTCCAGCCAGCGCACGGCTTCACCGGCTTCCTTGCGGCTTTCCGCCAGTGCGTCATGACCCTCGCGGTCGGGCTGGCTCCATTGAAACAACCTGGCGCGCAGGTCCAGCGCAAGGCGCGCCGCCGCAGCGAGGTCCGGGTGCTTTTCAGCCACGATGTCGAGCAGGGCCACGGCTTTGTCCAGCGACTGCAGCAAGGCATCGAGCGCGGCATCGAATGCTTCGGGCTCGGGTATGGCGTGAAAGGTCGCCTTCTGGCCCGGCATGCGGGATACCGCCGCCGACGTAAGCCGCAGTTCACGGGTGGCCGTCTCGACCGCGCGCGCCGCTTCGGTCCAATTGGTCGATTCGCGGGCATACGCCAGGCCGGCCGCCTCCATGCTGCGCGAGAGATCAAGCAACTGATGCGCTGACACACTGCTGCCCAGGAAGCGAGTGGCAACGTCGGGCAGCTGATGGGCTTCGTCGAACACCACGACGTCCACAGCGGGCAACAGGTCGGTGATGCCGTCCTCCCGCAGGGCGAGATCCGCCATGAACAAAGCATGATTCACCACCACCAGATCGGCTTCCTGGGCCTGGCGCCGCGCCTTCATCACGAAACAGTCCTTCACATGGGGGCATTCCTGGCCCAGACAGTTTTCTCGCGTCGACGTGACCCGGTTCCAGATGTCTGCGTCTTCTGGGACCTCCGCCAGGTCGCTGCGGTCGCCACTTCGGGTGCGGCCGGTAAAGACGGTGATGGCTCTTAGCTGAGAAATTTCGCTACGCGAGCGCAGCGCGCGTTCATCCTGCTGCAGGCGCTCGAGATGGTAATGGCATACATAGTTGCTGCGGCCCTTCAGCAAAGCGATCGTGATGGGCAAGGCTAGCGCCTTGCGCAGGCGCGGAAGGTCGCGCCGGAAAAGCTGATCCTGCAAGGTGCGGGTACCCGTGGACACCAACACTTTCGTCCCGCTCAGGAAGGCCGGGACGAGGTACGCCCAGGTTTTTCCCGTACCGGTACCGGCTTCCGCTACCAGGGTGGCCCGGTCGCGTATCGTCGACTCGATGGCCTGAGCCATTTCGAGTTGTGCAGTGCGCGGGCGAAAGCCGGGGGCCGCGGCGGCCAGAGGCCCTTCAAGGGAAAATATGTGGTCGAGATCTTGGGCGAACATGTCGGAATCATAACGCCGGCAGAAGGTCGCCGGACCCGCCTTGTGGCAAAATGCCCCGTCTCCGACAACATGCAATATCCAGACGAAACATGACCACGAATCCCGAAACGCCAGTAGCGACGCCGGACTTCTCATCGGACCCACAGCGCATTGTTCAGCTTCTTGCCACCGAGCTGGGCGTGCGCCACACGCAGATCGCCGCCACTGTGCAATTGCTGGATGAAGGTGCCACGGTCCCGTTCATCGCTCGCTACCGCAAAGAGGCCACGGGCGGCCTGGACGACACCGTATTGCGCAATCTGGAGGTCAGGCTGATTTACGTGCGTGAGTTGGAGAGCCGCCGTACCGCGATTCTTGAATCGATATACGGCCAGGGCAAGCTCACCCCTGAACTGCAGGCGGAGATCCAGGCAGCGGATGCAAAGCAACGTCTGGAAGACCTGTACGCGCCCTATAAGCCCAAACGCCGGACCCGTGCGCAGATTGCGCGCGAAGCCGGACTGGAGCCCTTGGCCGATGCGATTCTGGCGCAGCGCGGTTGCGACCCAGCAGAACTTGCCCAGGCCTATCTGAACCCAGAAGCCAAGATCATCGATGCCAAGGCAGCCCTGGACGGCGCGCGCGACATTCTCGCGGAACGCTATGCGGAAGACGCCGACCTGCTCGCCCAGCTTCGCGAGTATCTATGGAGCACCGGCCTGATCCACGCCAAGGTCGTGGAAGGAAAAGAAGAGGAAGGTGCGAACTTCCGCGACTGGTTCGATTTCAGCGAGCGTCTGCGCCATCTGCCCTCACATCGCATTCTGGCATTGATGCGCGGCCGCCAACAAAGCGTGCTTGATTTGCGGGTCGGGCTGGAGCCCGAGCTCGAAGCGTTGACCCCTCACCCCTGCGTGGAGCGCATTGCCCGCCACCTTCATCTGGAGGCCGGCTTTGACGCACAGGCGCCGGCCCGCGAACGCTGGCTCGGAGAAGTCTGTCGCTGGACCTGGCGAGTGAAGCTGCTCACAGCCTTCGAAACCGAATTCTTCACGCGACTGCGTGAGTCGGCCGAAGAAGAGGCTATCCGCGTCTTTGCCGCCAACCTGAAGGACCTGTTGCTGGCCGCTCCCGCCGGCCCCAAGTCGGTGCTCGGCCTGGACCCCGGCATACGCACCGGCGTCAAGGTATGCGCCATCGACGCCACCGGCAAGCTGCTGGACACCGCCACCGTCTATCCCTTCGAACCCCGCCGTGATCGCGAAGGCAGTTTGCGCACGCTCGCCACGCTGGCCAAGCGTCACAAGATTGAGCTCGTGGCCATCGGCAACGGCACCGCCTCCCGCGAGACGGAAAAGCTCGTCGCGGATCTGCAGCAGCTCCACCCGGAACTGGGCTTTACACGCGTCGTGGTGTCGGAGTCGGGCGCATCGGTGTATTCCGCATCAGAACTGGCGGCAACGGAGTTTCCAGAACTCGACGTGAGCCTGCGCGGCGCGGTGTCCATCGCCCGCCGCCTCCAGGATCCGCTGGCGGAGCTCGTGAAGATCGAGCCCAAGGCGATCGGTGTCGGCCAGTATCAGCACGATGTCAACCAGCGCGAACTGGCCCGATCACTGGACGCAGTGATTGAGGACTGCGTGAATGCCGTAGGCGTGAACGTCAATACCGCATCGGCTCCTCTGCTTGCGCGCGTATCCGGACTCAACGCGGGACTGGCGCGCAATATCGTGGCTTACCGCGACGAAACCGGGGCTTTCCCCAACCGCAAGGCGCTCATGAAGGTGCCGCGTTTCGGCGAGAAGGCGTTCGAGCAGGCTGCAGGCTTTCTTCGCATTCCCGACGGTGACAATCCGCTGGATGCCTCTGCAGTTCATCCAGAGGCTTACCCGGTGGTCCAGCGCATTCTTTCGAAGATTCAGGCTGAAGCGCGCAAGATCATGGGCCAGGGCGGCGCGTTGAAGGGGCTGTCGCCGTCGGAGTTCACCGACGAGCGCTTCGGCCTGCCGACGGTCAAGGACATCTTCAGCGAGCTCGAGAAGCCGGGACGCGACCCCCGGCCGGAGTTCAAGACGGCTCAGTTCAAGGAAGGCGTCAACACGATTCAGGACCTGAGCGCAGGGATGATTCTCGAAGGAGTCGTGACGAATGTGGCGAACTTCGGGGCCTTCGTGGACGTGGGGGTGCATCAGGATGGGCTGGTCCATATCTCGGCGCTGTCGGAAACGTTCGTGAAGGATCCGCGCGATGTGGTGCGCGTGGGCCAGATGGTGAAGGTGAAGGTCCAGGAAGTGGATGTGGCCCGCAAGCGGATTGGCCTGACGATGCGTTTGAATGA
>JAEWFK010000115.1 GCA_023388835.1 Pseudomonadota bacterium
GCGCAAGCAAGCCGGTTTCCGGCACGCGCACTACCGAATACACGCCCACGTGGCGCAGCAATCGGGGCCGTGGCCCCGCCTTCCGGCACCTGCCGCCGATTCGTTCCATTGAACGCATCATTCGACGCCCCCGCCTCACGGCAACCGGCGTCCACGCTCCACCCGCCTAACTCGCGATCGTGGATTCTGTTCGACCTATAGGAGAACACATGGCTAAAGAAGAACTCATCGAAATGGGCGGTCTCGTCACCGAAGTCCTGCCCGATTCCCGTTTCCGCGTCACGCTGGACAACGGCCACGCCGTCGTCGCCTACACCGGCGGCAAAATGCGCAAGCACCACATCCGCATTCTCGCGGGCGACAAAGTATCGCTCGAAATGTCCCCTTACGACCTGGGCAAGGCACGCATCGTATACCGCCATATCGCAGGTCGCCCCGCAGGCGCCTCGACTCAGCGCCGCCGCCGCTGAGCCAGAAGCCCGGGGAAGCGCCGGGCATTACAATTGCTCCCTGCTGTCATCGCACCGGAGCAAGCGTGAACGAGAACACAAAGAAAACGGCGATCGAGCCCTTCCAACCCACCGGCCTCGCCGAGCTGCGCGAGTGGGTTGAATTCAGCACCGCGGCCAAGGCTGCGACCATAGACTCCTCCCGTCTGGCGTTGATCAATGCAGCGGGCATCGAGCTCGACCTCAGCGGGCAGGTTGCCTCGCCGGCCTTGCAGGAAGCGGGGGCCGCCCTATTGGCCGCTCGAGATTTCGAAGGCATGCGCCGGAAGCTGCTTGAAGGCGGCATTGTCAATCCTACTGAAGACCGCGCAGCCTGGCATACCGCACTGCGGGCTCCGGCTTCCATGCCGGAAGTGGGCGCCGAGCGTCAGCGTCTGATCGAATTCATCCACAATGCCGACTCCGAACGGAGATGGCGCAATATCGTTCATATCGGCATCGGAGGCAGCGATTGGGGAGTCCGGCTGGCGGTTGCCGCATTCGGGTACGCGGGCACCTGGCGCCAGGTCCACTTCGTGGCCAACATCGACGGACACGCCATTCAAGGCGGCCTGTCGGGATTCGATCCCCACGACACGCTCATCGTCATGGCTTCGAAGTCATTCGCCACCTCGGAAACATTGGAAAACGGTCGGCGGGCGCTCGAATGGCTGCAGGCCGCCGGCGTGGCGGACCCCTACAAGCAGATGGTCGCCATCACCGCGCGGCCGGATGTGGCCCGTGAATGGGGCATTCCCGACGCCCACATTTTCACGCTATGGGATTGGGTGGGCGGCCGCTTCTCGCTATGGTCGGCGGTCAGCCTGACCACCGCTCTGGCCGTCAGCGCGGACGTCGTCGCCGGCATGCAGGCCGGCGCAGCGGCGATGGACAAACACTTCGCCGAGGCACCGCCTGAAGAAAACGCCGCCGTCCAGATGGCCCTATCGGGTGTCGTGAACCGCAGCATCCTCGGCTATGGCTCCCTGAATATCGCACCTTACGACTTCCGCCTGGCCAATCTTGTCCCCTACATCCAGCAGCTTGAAATGGAATCGCTGGGCAAATCGGTCGACGTCGGTGGTGCGCCCGTAGACGTGCCCACCGGCCCCGCCGTCTGGGGCATGCCGGGTACCGACGCCCAGCACACCTTCTTCCAGTGGTTGCACCAGGGCAGTGACGGCGCTCCCGTCGATTTCATCATCTGCGCACATGCCGACCACGCTTGGCCTCAGCACCATCGCATATTGCTCGCCAACTGCCTGGCACAGCGACAGGCCTTGCTGCAGGGGAAACCATACGAAGAAGCGCTGAAGGAATGCCTGGCCGGCGACATGCCCAAGAAGCGCGCCGAGTGGCTGGCCCGCCACCGCGTCTATGGCGGCGGGCGCCCTTCCAATCTGATCGTGCTGCCGCGCTTATCGCCCTATACGCTGGGTGCACTTCTGGCCTTGTACGAGCACAAAGTGTTCGTGCAAGGGCTGATCTGGGGCATCAATCCCTTCGACCAGTGGGGGGTGGAATACGGCAAGGTTTTGGCCGCAGGCCTGACCCGCCAGCTGGCCGGAACCGACCCGGTCGGTACCGGCAACGATGCTTCGACGGCCTATTGGGTCGAGCGGCTCAAAGGCCCATGCAAAGATACTTGACCACCATGTAGTCGTCCAAGCCATAGTGCGAGCCTTCGCGCCCTAAACCGGACTGTTTCATCCCGCCGAAGGGCGCGGCCTCGTTGGACACGATGCCGGTATTGATTCCGACCATGCCGTATTCCAGCGCTTCCGCCACCCTCCACACGCGGCCGATGTCGCGGCTGTAGAAATAGGCCGCCAGGCCGAATTCCGTGTCGTTGGCCAGGGCGATCACTTCCTCGTCGCGGCTGAAGCGGAACAACGGCGCGACAGGTCCGAAGGTCTCCTCGGTCGCGATGCGCATGGCGGACGTCATGTTGGCCAGTACGGTCGGTTCGAAGAAGGTGCCGCCCAGAGCGTGGACACGGCCACCCGTCAACACCTCGGCGCCCTGTTCCATGGCGTCATCAATATGCTCTTGTACCTTCCTGACCGCGTGTTCGTCGATCAGCGGCCCTAGCGTGATGCCGTCGTCCATGCCGTTGCCGACCTGCAGCCCCGCCACTGCCCGAACCAGCCGCCGCGCGAACTCGTCGTAGACCTTTTCATGGACGTAGAGCCGGTTGGCACACACGCAAGTCTGGCCGGTATTGCGGTACTTGCTTGCCATGGCGCCTTCCACAGCGGCATCCAGATCGGCATCGTCAAACACGATGAACGGGGCGTTGCCGCCCAGTTCCATGGACACCTTCTTGATGGTGGAAGCAGTCTGCTCCATGAGCACACGGCCGACTTCGGTGGAACCCGTGAAGCTGAGCTTGCGCACTCGGGGATTGGCAGTCATCTCACCGCCGATTTCCGAGGCGGAGCCCGTAACCACGGAGAATACGCCCGCGGGCACACCTGCCTCTTCTGCCAGCACCGCCAAGGCCAGTGCGGAGAATGGGGTCTGAGTCGCCGGCTTGACCACGATGGGGCAGCCCGCCGCCAGCGCCGCGCCCACTTTGCGAGTGATCATGGCGGCTGGAAAATTCCAGGGGGTGATGGCCGCGCAGACGCCGACAGGCTCCTTCAGGACCACAATGCGCTTGCCCGGCGCGTTCGTGGGAACCGTGTCGCCATAAGCCCGCTTGCCTTCCTCGGCGAACCATTCCAGATAAGACGCGGCATACGCGACTTCTCCGCGTGCCTCCGCCAGGGGCTTGCCCTGTTCGAGCGTCATGATACGGGCGAGGTCGTCCGTGTGGGCCAGCATCAGATCGAACCAGCGGCGCAGAATGGCGGCCCTTTCCTTTGCCGTCTTTGCGCGCCATGCCGGCCATGCCGCATCGGCCGCCTCAATCGCCCGGAGCGTCTCGGCGGCGCCCATTTTAGGTATGCGGCCCAGTTCGGCGCCATTTGCCGGGTTGGTCACGGGAATCGTTGCGCCCTGGTCTGCATCGCACCATGCGCCGGCCACGTAGCATTGCTGCCGGAACAGCGACGGCTTGTTCAATTCATGCATTTTCCACCTCGCATGCCTTAAAGACGATAATGCCGGGTATCTTACTCCCTCGCCCACCCACGGCCGCCACCGCCGGCGCCATCTGCAGCTCCTCATGCAAGCCAAAGACTACCGAGATCTTTTCATCCTCGCCGCCATCTGGGGCAGCTCCTTTCTGTTCATGCATCTGAGCGTCGGAGAGTTCGGGCCTTTCGCGCTGGTGGAGGTTCGAGTCGGGTTTGGCGCCCTCTTTCTACTGACCGTTGCCGGGATGCGCGGCCGCCTTGGCGTGCTGTGGCGACACGCCCGCCATATCAGCGTCGCAGGCATCTTTGCTGCAGGGCTCCCCTTTCTTGCCTTCAACTTCGCAGCGCAAAGCGTGCCTGCGGGGTTCATGGCCGTCATCAACGCCATGACGCCCCTGTTCGGCGCGCTGATCGCCCGCCTCTGGCTGAAGGAACATCTGACGCGGGCGCGAGTGATCGGCCTGATGCTGGGATTCACCGGCATCGTTGTGCTGGTGTGGAAGGACCTGTCTTTCAGCGCGGGCGGGATGGGCCCCGGCGTGCTCGCATGCCTGGGCGCGTCGCTTTGCTATGGCTACTCTGCCTGCTATACCACCCGCTACCTGAAGGGTGTGGACCCGCTCGCCCTGGCGGCCGGCAGCGTCACCGCCGCGGCCATCGCCTTGCTGCCGTTGGCGGTCTTTGCCTGGCCGTCGACACCGATCTCGATGGGATCGTGGGGAGCCGCGTTGGCGCTCGCGCTGCTGTGCACGGGGCTGGCCTACATCATCTTCTATGGCCTCATCGACCGAGTGGGAGCATCCCGCAGCATCACCGTCACCTTTCTGGTTCCACTGTTCGGCATCTTCTGGGGAGCGCTGATTCTGCATGAACCGCTGAGCCCGCGGATGCTGGGGGGCACCGCCATCGTGCTGTTGGGTACACTGCTCGCGACCGGCTTCATTGGCGGCGGCCGCAAGAAGGCGCGCGTCTTGGGCGCCACCGATTAAGTCGCCGCAATAGCAAGGGCACCATGTGTATCATCTGCGACCGCCTGTCAGCAAAGGCTGGCAATCCCTTATTCCGGAGGCATGTAGTGACACCCGACACCCCATTCGATCGGCTTAAACAGTTCTGTTCGGCCGAATGGCGCGCATACTGCGAGCACGAATTCATCAGGCAACTGGGCGCCGGGACACTTCCCATGGAGGCCTTCCAGCATTATCTGAAGCAGGATTATCTCTTCCTGGTGCACTTCGGCAGGGCATGGGGTCTGGCAGTCTACAAAAGCCGCGACATCGGCCAGTTGCGCCAGTCGCTCGATTCCCTCAAGGCCATCATCGACGTCGAACTCGACTTGCATGTCGAGTATTGCGCCGAGTGGGGCATCACAGAAGCCGAACTACGAGACTTGGCCGAATCGCGCGCCACGCTGGCCTATACCCGTTATGTGCTCGAGACAGGGAACCGGGGCGACATCCTTGACCTGCATGTGGCGCTGGCACCGTGCATCGTCGGCTACGCCGAGATCGGCAGCTGGCTGGTGGATCAGCGCT